>JAFSXP010000135.1 GCA_017443965.1 Oscillospiraceae bacterium | reverse complement strand
CGTGGTGGACAAACCGGAGTCGCAGGTCAACAAGGTTCTGGAGCTGACCATCGAAGAGCTGGATCTCTCCGTCCGCAGCTTCAACTGCCTCAAGCGCGCCAACATCAACACCGTCGCGGATCTGATCGCCAGAACCGAGGAGGACATGATGAAGGTCCGCAACATGGGCAGAAAGTCGCTGGAAGAGGTTCAGAACAAGCTGTCAATGATGGGACTTTCCCTTGCCAGCGAAGACTCCGGCGAGACCAAATAAAGCGCAAAGGTGAGGGGAGCCGAACACCTGCCGCCTGTGGGCGGCCCCGTTCGGTGATTTCGCCCCCGCCTCGCTTGCAGGGCAACGTCAAGGCAACTAACGCAGTACGGGCGGAATCCAGCCCGTGAAAACCGGTAGGGGTTCGGCTCCCCTCACCTTAAAGGAGTGAATGACAATGTTTGGAACGCGTAAACTCGGCAGAAAGAGCGACAGCCGCAAGGCGATGCTTCGCGCGATGACGACCTATCTGTTCGAGAACGGCAAGATCGAAACGACGTTCTTCCGCGCGAAGGAAGTCCAGCCCGTTGCCGAGAAGATGATCACCCTCGGCAAGAAGAACACGCTGGCTACCTATCGGAAGGCGCTCGCCTATATCACCAAGGAAGACGTGGCGAACAAGCTCTTCAAGGAGATCGCCCCGAAGTATGCCGACCGCAACGGCGGCTATACCCGTGTGACGCGCCTCGGCCAGCGCCGCGGCGACGCCGCCGAGATGGCGATCATCGAATTGGTGTAATTGCAGCAAAGACCGCCTTCGGGCGGCCTTTTGCATGGAGGAAACGCTATGGAACTGAACGTCAGACCGTGCGAGACCGTCTATGACGTGATCGTCGCCGGCGGCGGACCTGCCGGCTGCGCGGCGGCGATCGCAGCGGCGCGGCAGGGCGCAAAGACGCTGCTGCTCGAAGCGGGCGGCGCGCTTGGCGGCATGGCGACGCTGGGCATGGTGTCCAAGTGGATGCCGTTCGACGACCGCGAAAAGATCATCTACAAGTCGCTGCCGCTGGAGATCATCACCCGCTACAAAAAACTGGTCGGGTTGGAAGACTCCAAAAGCCGCTCGACGACGATCTACCCCGAGGCGCTGAAGCGGCTTTATGACGAGATGCTCGCAGAAGCCGGCGCGGAGGTGCTGTTCGGCAGCACCGTCGCCGCGGCGCAGGTGGTCGGCGGCAGGATCGAAGCGCTGATCGCAGCTAACAAGGCGGGACTGACGGCGTACCGCGCGAAGGTGTTTATCGACTGCACCGGCGACGGCGACGTCGCCGCCATGAGCGGCGTGCCGATGGAATACGGCGACGAGGCGCACTACGTGCAGGAGGCGAGCCTCTGCTTCGCCATCTCGAACATCCACACGGACAAGGTGACGAGGAAACTCAGCAGCAACCCCGACGACGGCGTTTGGCCGGAGATTTTGGCGTCCGGCAAATATCCGCGGCTCGTGCGGCATTTCATCCCCGCGACGCTGCGTGACGGGACGATCGTCGTCAACGCGGGCGGCATCCCCAACGTCAACGCCACCGACCCGCGCGAGGTCAGCGAAGCCCTGCGCGAAGGCCGCCGCATCGCCGAGGATTATCTCGCCGCGCTCAAGGAGTACCAGCCGGAGGCGTTTCGCGACGCGCTGCTGGTGGAGACGGCGCCGTCTCTCGGCGTGCGCGAATCGCGGCGCATCGTCGGCGAATACGTGCTGACGGCGGACGACTACTTTGCGCGACGCAGCTTCCCGGACGAGATCTGCCGCAACAGCTACTGGCTCGACTGCCACCTGCCTGAGGGGAAGGAAAACCCCTGCGAGATCGGCGGCAAGTGGTACCGCTACGAGCCGGGTGAGAGCCACGGCATCCCGTGGCGCGGGCTGGTGCCGAAAAACGTCGGCAATCTGCTCGTCGCGGGGCGGTGCATCTCGGTCGATCACATGGTCTTCGCCAGCGTGCGCGTCATGCCGAACTGTCTTGCCACCGGCGAGGCGGCGGGCGTCGGCGCGTCGATCGCCGCGAAGCAGTCGATCGACGTGCACGCGATCGACGCGCGGGACGTGATCGCAAAACTGCAATAACGCATAAAAACCTCCTTTTGGCGCAAGCTATGCCAAAGGGAGGTTTTTGCATGGAGATGTCGCGGGAGGAATACGGCAGGCTGACGGACAGCCTCGCGCCGAAGTCAAAAACGCTGCGCAACTGCGTGTGGGCGTTTCTCGTCGGCGGACTGATCTGCGTGCTCGGGCAGCTCATTTTGAACTTTTGGTCGGATGTCGCGGGATTGGACGAAACGCTCGCCGCCACGGCGACAAGCGTCACGCTGATCTTTCTCAGCGCGCTGTTTACGGGGCTCTGCCTTTACGACAAGCTCGCCAAGCACGCGGGCGCGGGCACGCTGGTGCCGATCACGGGCTTCGCCAACGCGGTCGTCGCGCCGGCGATGGAGTACCGCACCGAGGGACTGATCACCGGCACGGCGGTCAAGCTCTTCACCATCGCGGGACCGGTCATCGTCTGCGGCGTCGCGGCAAGCGTCCTCTACGGCGTGCTCCTTGCGATCTTCGGAGAGTCAGAGGAAAAAGCTCCCCCGCCGGGGGAGCTGGCGCGAAGCGCCTGAGGGGGTGAACACCGCAGTCTCGATAGTGCGTCGAATATTGCGCTTCTTACTTACTGCCATGTTCACCCACTCCGCCCGGTGTGCGCACCGGGCACCTCTCCCAGAGGGAGAGGTTTTGGTACTGCGGAGACTTGCGGAACCAACGAAAGCTCCCCCCTTGGGGGGAGCTTTTCTGTGCTGTAAAAGTATGGACATTTCCGTCGTTTCGGGGTATAATCAACTTACCCGGATCTTAGGAGGATCGCCATGCAGACGATCAAGGACCTGCTGATAAAATACAAAGAACTGCTGCTCTACGGCGTCGTCGGCTGCGGCACGACGGCGATCAACTGGGTGGTCTTCTATCTGTGCGACGACGTGATCGGCATGGAGACGATCCCCGCCGTCGCGGTCGCGTGGGTGCTGTCCACGCTCTTTTCGTTCATCGCCAACAAGCTGTGGGTGTTCGAGAGCCTTGCGAAGGACGGCAAGACCGTGCGGCACGAGGCGCTGTCGTTTTTCGGCACGCGGCTTTTAACGCTGCTCGCGGAAGAGGCGCTGATGTATTACATGGTCGACGTGCTGCACCGCGACCATCTGCTGTGGAAGGTGATCTCCAGCATCATGGTGATCATCCTGAACTACGTCGCGGCAAAGCTGTTGACGTTCCGCAAGAAAAAGGCCCATGGGGGAGAAGATCATGCTTGAACGATCCGCGGGGATCCTGCTGCCCGTTTCATCGCTGCCGTCGCCCTACGGGATCGGCACGCTCGGGCGCGAGGCGTACCGCTTTGCGGACTTTCTCAAAAAGGCGGGGCAGCGGTACTGGCAGATTTTGCCGCTCGGTCCCACCGGCTTCGGCGACTCGCCGTATCAGAGTTTTTCCACGTTTGCGGGCAATCCGTACCTGATCGACCTCGATCTTCTGGTGAAGGACGGCTTGCTCAAGCGAAGCGAGATCACGTCCCGCTTCTGGGGGAGCGATCCCGCGCGCGTCGACTACGCCGCGCTGCATGAAAACCGCCTCGCCGTGCTGGCGATTGCCAAGCGCCGCGGCTGGGAGCGCGACCGCGACGCGGTGCGGCGCTTCCGGCGCAAAAACGCCGCGTGGCTCGGCGACTACGCGCTCTATATGGCGCTCAAGCGGCATTTCGGCATGCGCTCGTGGCAGCAGTGGGACGACGAGGCGGCGCGCCTGCGTGACGATACTGCGCTGCGCCGTTACCGCAGACTGCTGCGCGAGGACATCGAGCTTTTTATCTACATCCAATTCCTCTTTTACCGCCAGTGGGACGCGCTGCGGGCGTACCTGCACGACCTCGGCATCCTGGTGATCGGCGATCTGCCGATCTACGTGGCGATGGACTCTGCCGACGTGTGGGCGTCGCCCGAGCTCTTCCGGCTGGATCGCCGCGGCTTTCCCAGGGAGGTCGCGGGCGTGCCGCCCGACTACTTCAACGAGGACGGTCAGCTCTGGGGCAACCCGATCTACAACTACCGCGCGATGGAAAAAGGCGGCTACGCCTGGTGGATCGCGCGCGTCGCGGGCGCAAGCAGGCTTTACGACGTGCTGCGGCTCGACCATTTCCGCGCGTTCGCCAGCTATTGGACGGTAAAATACGGAAGCGAGAACGCCCGCGTCGGCAAGTGGGTGAAGGGACCGGGCATGAAGCTGCTCGGCGTGCTGAAAGAAAAATTCCCTGATCTGCAATTCATCGCGGAGGACCTCGGCGAGCTGACGCCCGACGTCCACCGCCTGCGCAAACGCTCCGGTCTTCCCGGCATGAAGGTGCTGGAGTTTGCGTTCACCCCGGGCGAGGAGAGCGACTATCTTCCGCACCGCTGCACGCCGAACTGCGCCTGCTACACCGGCACGCACGACAATCCGCCCTTGGCGCTCTGGCAGCGCGAGGAGCCGGAAAAGGCGGCGTACGCCGCGCGGTATTTCGAGCTTTCGCCGGACGACGATCTCGCCCGCGGCGTGATCCGCGGCGGGATGGAATCGGTCGCCGTGCTGTTCGTGGCGCAGATGCAGGACTACCTCGGTCTGACCGACGGCAGCCGCGTCAATATGCCCGGCATCCCGGACGGCAACTGGCAGTGGCGCATGCAGCCCGGCGCGGCGAGCGCTTCTCTTGCGCGCGAGATTTACAAACTCACAAAGCAGACCGGCAGACTGCCGACATAAAAAAACTCCGAGGATCTGATCCTCGGAGTTTTTTATATCAGTACTGCATCAGCGGCGCTTCGCCGGTGTCGGAGCCGGGCTCCAGTTTACGGATCGTCAGCGTGTAGGAGTAGTCGTCGCTGACCTTCACGGTCACGCTGTCGCCGACCTTTTTGCCCAAAATCGCCTTGCCGAGCGGGGATTCCTTGCTGATAAAGCCCTTGCTCGGATCGCAGCGCACGGTCGTGACGACCTGAATGACCTGCTCCTCCTCGTCCTCCTCCAGCCAGATCGTGACCTTGTCAAAAAGCCCCACCTCGTCGTCCGCGGCGGTGTCGTCGATGATCTTCGCGGTCTTGATCATGTTCTCCAGATAGCGGATACGGGCGGTGTTGCGGCGCTGCTCCTGCTTGGCGGCCTTGTATTCGTAATTTTCGCTCAGATCGCCGAACGCGCGGGTGCGCTGCACCTCCTCGATGATCTTCGGCTGCAGCTCGAGCCGGCGGTAGCGCAGCTCCTCCTGCATCTTTTCGATGTCGATCCTTGTCAGTTCGTCGTACATGCTTTTGCCTCTTTCAGTCCATGGAATCGATCAGGATGTTGTCGGTCCCGTGCGCCTCGAATTCCGCGATATATTCGTCCATCCGCGATATCAGCTCGTCGTAGTTGTCCTTGCCGACGGGGCGGTAGTCCATGTCGCGCCGCGCCAGCTCCTCGGCGAGGATCTCAAAGAACACGGTGTCCTCGTAATCCATGATCGCCTCGTGGATGCCGCCGTCGGAGAACTTCTTCGAGGGGATATCCTCGCCCTCCCATTTTTCCACAAGCGAGTCCATTCCATACTTGCGGCACAGCGCGAACAGCTTGCTCTCCACCTTGTCGTAGTCCGTGAAGCGGTCGTCGCCGCGGGTGGAATTCAGCACCCAATTCCCGATGTAGACCATATCCAGCAGACGGCGGAATTCCTTTCTGCTCAGTTCGATATTCATGCGGCAGACCTCCTTCCTGCCCCATTATATACGATTTCGCCGAGAATTTCCACAGTAAAATTCAACCTTTTAGCGAAAATTATACTTGTTTTCTCGCCACTGTTCGCGTATAGTATTACGGAGCGGCATTTTTGCCGCGAAAAACAGGAAAGAAGGATGGTCATGGCGAAACTCAGCGTTTGCGTGCTGTTCGGCGGCGTCTCGCCCGAGCACGAGGTCTCGCTTCGCTCGGCGGAGTCCGTACTGCGCCACATCGACCGCGAAAAATACAATCTCTTCCCCGTCGGCATCACGAAGGACGGCGGCTGGGTGCTCTTCGGCGGCACGGACTGGTCGATGCTGCCTGCCGGTACGTGGCTGGACTGTCCCGCCAACCGCCGCGCGGCGCTTTCGCCCGTGCGCGGGCAGGGGCTGCTCACGTTTGAAAACGACTGCGTCGTGCGCGAGCGCATCGACGTGGTGTTCCCCGTCATCCACGGCGAAAACGGCGAGGACGGCTCTCTGCAGGGACTACTGCAGCTTGCCGGCATCCCGTTCGTCGGACCGGGCGTCGCTGCCAGCGCGGTCTGCATGGACAAATCGCTGACGAAGCTCGTCGCCGGTCTGACCGGCGTGCGGCAGGCGAAGTGGAGCCTTGTGACGAAGTCCGCGTTCGAGCACGGCGCGGCGGGCGTCTGCAACCAGCTGGAATCGGAATTCACCTATCCCGTGTTCGTCAAGCCCGCGGGCACCGGCTCTTCCGTCGGCGTCAGCAAAGCGTCCGACCGCGAGGCGCTTGCGCTCGCGATCGAAAACGCGCTGAAATACGACAGCAAGGCGCTGGTCGAGGAGTATATCCGCGGGCGCGAGATCGAGGTCGCCGTGCTGGGAAACGACACGCCGGTGGCGTCCATCTGCGGCGAGATCGACAGCGGCGCGGAGTTCTACGACTACGAGGCGAAATACATCACCGACACCTCGCGTCCGTACATTCCGGCGCGCATCAGCGACGAGACGGCGGAGCGCGTGCGGGAGACGGCGGTCAGGATCTATCAGGCGATCGGCTGCCGCGGCATGAGCCGCGTGGACTTCTTCGTGACCTACGAGGGCGAGCAGATCGTCTTCAACGAGATCAACACCATCCCCGGCTTCACCTCGATCTCGATGTACCCGAAACTGTTCGAGGCGAGCGGCGTGCCGTACGGGAAACTGATCGATGAACTGATCGATCTGGCGGTGCAGAAATGAAGGCGGAGCGCATCTGGCTCCACATCCGCACCGAGCAGCGTCCCGCGGGCGAGGAGCCGCAGACGATGGAACTGCAGAGCGAGGGGACGTACCGCCGCTATCCCGACAGGATCGAACTGGCGTACGTCGAATCGGCGGTCACGGGGCTGGAGGGCGTCACCACGACGTTCGTCCTCTACGGCGACCGCGTCGAACTGATCCGCGACGGCGAAAAACTGCAAAGTCAGATGGTCTTCAAGCTCGGCGAGCAGAACGATTCCCTCTACGACGTCGGCTTCGGCGCGCTGCTGATCACCGTCGCCGCACAGCGCGTGGAGATCGACCTTGCGCGCAGCCGCTTCGAGGTGGAATACAACGTCGAGGTCGAGCACACCTACATGGGCACGAACACCTACTGGGTCAGTTTCCGAAAGATATGAAAAAATCCCACTCCTGTCGGAGTGGGATTTATGTTTTGTTTTCACATCTTTTCCGGGGCGCGGAAGCCGAGCAGGTCGATGCCGGTCTCCAGCATGCGCTGCGCGAGATCGATCAGCGCCAGATACCCCGCCTGCCGCTCCTCGTCCGGCTCGGAGACGATCTTCGTCTCGTGGTAGAACTTGT
This sequence comes from Oscillospiraceae bacterium, assembly GCA_017443965.1. Classification (GTDB taxonomy): domain Bacteria; phylum Bacillota; class Clostridia; order Oscillospirales; family Oscillospiraceae; genus RGIG3566. Next base: position 6,773 of record JAFSXP010000135.1, on the reverse strand, counting down.
TCACCGCACCGGCAAGCTCATAAAGATACGCGCACACGGCGTGCGGCGCGCTGTCGCGATAGGCATTTTCCATCTCTTCGCCGAACCGCGCCAGCGTCAGCCCGAGCGATTTTTCCTCCGCGCCGACGGGCGGCAGGATCGCCGTGCCCGCCGCCTTGCCGCATTTGGCGAGGATCGACTTGATCCGCACGATCGTGTAGAGCAGATACGGACCTGTGTTGCCCTCGACCGCGGCGAAGCGGTCGAGATCGAACACGTAATCCTTCGTCGCCTGGTTGCTGAGATCGCCGTACTTGAGCGCCGCCAGTGCGATCATCTGCGCGGTGGCGTCCACGTCGCTGTCGGCGACCTGCTGGTTCTCCGTGATCTTTCCGCGCACGAAATCCGTGATGTCCGCAATCAGCGTTTCCAGACGCATCACGCCGCCCTCGCGCGTTTTGAAGGGCTTGCCGTCCTTGCCGTTCATCGTGCCGAAGCCGATGTGCTGCAGTTCCGTCTCCGGACGGACGAGCGACGCCTTGCGCGCCACGCGGAACACCTGCTCGAAGTGCAGACTCTGCCGCTTGTCGACGACGTAGAGGATCTTGTCGGGGCGGAAATCCCGCTCGCGCTGCAAAATGGTCGCCAGATCGGTCGTGGCGTACAGCGTCGCGCCGTCGGACTTTTTCAGGATGCACGGCGGCAGCTCCTTCGTGTCGCTCTCCTCCTGCACGTCCACCACCAGCGCGCCGTCCGATTCGCGCGCCAGTCCCTTTTCCGCCACCTGCGCCAGCATCGGCTCGATGTAGGGCTGCGCGTCGCTCTCGCCGAGCCATGCGTCAAATGAGACGTTCAGCTTTGCGTAGTTCTTTTTGAGATCGGCAACGCTCACCGCCATAATGTGCTTCCACAGCGCATAGCAGCCGCGCTCATGCTCCTGCAGCCTGCGCGTCGCCTCATGCGCTTCGGCGGCAAACGCCGCATCCTCTTTGCTCTTTGCGCTCGCGGCGGGATAGATCTCCTCCAGCTCGGAGATGGTGAACGGCGGCTCGGCAGGGTATTCGCCGGTGAAGTCGGGGTCGAAGTACGGCAGCTCCGGCTGACGGGCGTGCAGCTCGGCGATGATCAGCCCCATCTGCAGGCCCCAGTCGCCCATGTGGATGTCGCCGATCACGGTGTTGCCGAAGAAGCGGTACAGCCGCTTGATGCTTTCGCCGATGATCGCGGCGCGCAGATGCCCGATATGCAGCGGCTTCGCCACGTTCGGGCCGCCGTAGTCCAGCACGACCGTGCGGTTTACCGGCGTTCCCGCCGCGCCGCAGCGTGCGTCCGCCGCCATGGCGGAGAGCTGCGCGCTCAAAAACGCGGGGGAGAGCTTGAGGTTGATAAAGCCCGGCATGACCGCCTCGGCGGACGAAAACGCGCCGTCCTGCGCAAGCTTCGCGGCGACCGCCTGCGCAATGGCGATCGGCGCGCAATGATACTGCTTGGCGGCGGGCATGGCGCCGTTGCACTGGAACTCGCACAGGTCGGGGCGGTTGGAAAGCGTCACCTTGCCGTAGGCATCGTCGTAACCCGCTGCCGCAAACGCGGCGGCGGCTTTTTCGGAGAGCAGCTCAGTCAGATTTTGCATGAAAGCAGATCCTTTCGTTACGGTTCGGTTTATTGTAGCAGAAAAAAACGGAAAAGTACAGTGCGGACTTGCAATTTCTCCGCGCCGTAGTAAAATGGGAGCAGAAACACACAGGAGGACATCCCCATGAAAAAACTCGTTTGTCTGGCGCTTGCGGTGCTGCTGCTTGTGACGACGGCGTTTGCCGCCTCCGTCACGGAAAGCGTGCCGTGTCAATATGATAACGCGGTCGTGTTCCGCGAGGGCGATTATCTGCAAACCGTCAAAGACGGCCGCGGCGTCGTCTGCCGCCTCGACGGCACGGCGGTGCTCGATACCGCCGAGACGCAGTATCTGTTGGACGGCTATCTCCACGTCGGCGCCTACGAAGGGCAGTCTGTGTGGAGTCTCGACGGCAAAAAGCTCACGGAGACTTGGGACGACATCCCCGAGGTCGCGCACGACGTCGCGATCTGCGGCAAGGGCAGCTGGGGAAGGCCCGCCACGCTGCACGGCGTCTACGGCGCGGTCGATCTCAAAACCGGCGCGTGGATCGTGCCGCAGGAATACCCGTCGCTCACATTCTCGCAGGACGGGACGTGTCTGATCGCGCAGAGCGCCGACGGCGCCGTCCGCGCGTTCGACCTCACCGGCGCGGAAGTCCGCGCGCCCGAGGACGGCAGGGTGCCCTACGGCAACGGGATGTACCGCTTAAGCGGCTCCTCCACGCTGCGCTATTCCGACGGCGCGGTCGCCTTGTCCGGCGTCTACGGCAGCATCGAGGCGGTCTGCGGCGACGTGATCTTTGCCAAAAAGCCGAACGACGAGACGCTCTACTGCCTGTCGCTGACGGGGCAGGTGCTGAACACCTACGCGAACGGCTACGTCGCGTTCAGCGCGGACGACTGCGATTTCGTTGTGCTCGGCAAAAACCGCGAGCTTGAGGAGGTCGCCGTCGTCAACCGCTGGGGTGAGACGATCTCGCCTTTTACGAAGGGGGATACGCTCCTCTCCTCCGGCGGCTCGACGGGGAAGGGACTGGAGCTTCTCAACACCGCGACCGGCAAAACGCGCTGGCTGACGGCGGACGGCATGGAGATCCCCTACGTGGAAAACGGTATCCTGATGGCGCGGCTCGGCGTCATATTGAAGCAGGACGCGCAGCCGTCGCTGCTGGCGCTTGACGGCAGCGTGCTGATCCCCGCGGGGAAATACCAAACGATTGGTACAGACGGCGCGGTCTACGCCGTCGGCAGGCGCACGGCGAAGCCGGACGGACTTGTCGTGCAGAGTGCGGACGGGAAATACGGACTTCTTCGCGTGGACGGCGGTTACGAGTATCCGGCGCACACGTGGGCGCAGCCGGAAATAGACGATGCGATCGCGGCGGGACTGATCCCCGCGGAGCAGCAGCGCGACTGGCGAAACGGCTGCACGCGCGGCGATTTCTGCCGCTTTGTCGCGGCGGCAGTGCGGACGATCTCGCCCGAGCTTGCGGGCACGGAGACGGTCACGTTCACCGACACGGACGATGCGGATATCCTTTGCGCCGCGTCGCTCGGGATCGTCAACGGCGTGGGCGAGGGAAAGTTTGCGCCCGACCGTCCCGTCACGCGGCAGGAGGCGGCGGTGATGCTGTCGCGCGCGGCGAAAGCGCTGGGGATCCCCGCGAGCGGTGAGGACAAGACGTTTGCCGACCGCGGCGAGTTTGCGACATGGGCGGTGGACGGCATCGCCGATACCGTGCGGCGCGGCGTGATGCAGGGCGTTTCGGCAGATCGCTTCAATGCCCGCGGCACATACACGCGCGAACAGGCGGCGCTGACGATGCTGCGTCTTTTCCATGCGGCAAAATAGCTCTTTACTTTTACAATTTAACAGTGTAAAATGTGATTGAAGAATTCAGCCACAGGAGGTTTCGCTTATGAACCGCCGCAGCAAGCGTACCAATCCCGAAAGCGAGCTGTACCGCGCTCTGCTCACGCTCCGCACACCGGAGGAATGCTTTGCGTTTCTGACCGATCTCTGCACCGCCAACGAGCTCAAGGCGATGGAGCAGCGCTATGAGGTCGCAAGACTGCTCGAAAACGGCAGGATCTACAGCGATATTCTGACCGAGACCGGCGCCAGCAGCGCCACGATCAGCCGCGTCAACCGCAGCCTGAACGATTACGGCACCGGCGCGTACCGCACGGTGTTCGCCCGTCTGGAGGAGCAGTCCGGCAAGGCGGAGGGCGGGGAATGAACGCCTATTCGGCGCTCGCCCCGGCGTATGACGCGCTGACCTATGACATTTTCCACCGCGATATACTGACATTTTGGGAGACGATCCTGTCACAGCGGGAAAAGCGCCCTTCGCGTGTGCTGGATCTTGCGTGCGGGACCGGCTCTCTGTCTGTCTTGCTGGCGGCGCGGGGGTACGACGTCACCGCCGCCGACGCGTCCGAGGAGATGCTCACCGCCGCGGCGGACAAGGCGGCAAAGATGAAAAATCCGCCGCGCTTCGTTCACCAGAAGATGCAGTCGCTCCGTCTGCCGCAGCCGGTCGACTGGATCGTCAGCAGCGTGGACGGCTTCAACTATCTGAAGCCCGCCGACTGCCGCAAAGCGCTGGAAAGATGTTATGTAAACCTAAATCCCGGCGGCATCCTGACGTTCGACGTCAGTTCGCCGTATAAACTCCGCGCGATGGACGGGCAGGTCTGGCTGGACGAGACGGACGACGTCTACTGCGTCTGGCGCACGGAGTTCACACAGGACAGATGCCGCTTCGGCGTCGACCTGTTCACGCGGCGGGGCGATGCGTGGACGCGCGAATTTGAAGAGCACGTCCAGTACGCGCACAGCGCCGCGGCGCTGCGGTCGTACCTGCGCGAAGCGGGCTTTTGCCGCATACAGACATTCGGAGATTTCACCGTGCAGCGCCCGAACAGGGCGACGCAGCGGGTGTTTCTCGCGGCGGAAAGGAAGTAGACCATGCGCGATGAAATCGTGCGCGCCATCACGGCGGACGGCTTCGTAAAGGCGGCTGCCGTCACCTCCACGGGCATCGTGGAGCGGGCGCGCAATATCCATAAAACGCTCCCCACGGCGACGGCTGCGCTCGGCAGAACGCTCAGCGCCGCGTCGATGATGGGCAACATGCAGAAGACGGAGGACGGCTCGCTCACGCTGCGCATCTCCGGCGGCGGGCCGCTCGGCACGATCCTTGCCGTGTCGGACTGGCAGGGCAACGTCCGCGGCTATGTGCAGAATCCGCAGATCAGTCTGCTGGAAAAGTACCGCGGCAAACTGGACGTCGGCGCCGCCGTCGGCACGGACGGCACGATCACGGTCATCCGCGACCTCATGATGAAGCAGCCCTACGTCGGCAGCGTGCCGCTCGTCTCCGGCGAGATCGCCGAGGACGTCACGGCGTATTTCGCGCAGAGCGAGCAGACGCCCACCGCCTGCGCGCTCGGCGTGCTGGTCAATACCGATCAGTCCGTGCGCTGCGCGGGCGGCTATCTGGTGCAGCTGCTGCCCGGCGCGCCGGAGGAGATCATCGCGAAGATCGAAGCGGGCGTCAAAGACGCGGGCAGCGTCACCGCCATGATGGACGGGGGCGCGGACGCGGCGGGCATGCTCCGCACGGTGCTGCGCGATTTCGAGCCGGAGATTCTGGAGACCACGCCCGTGGAGTACCGCTGCTCCTGCACGCGCGAGCGCGTCGAACGCGCGCTCGTCAGCCTCGGCAAAGACGAACTGGAGAGCATGATCCGCGAGGGCAAACCGATCGACACCTCCTGCCAGTTCTGCGACACGGTCTATCACTTCACCCCCGACGATCTCCGCGCGATCCTCACCGAAGCCACCGCGCCGTGATCCCGTAAAAAACACCTATCGGGCGGCTGTCCTGCGGGACAGCCGCCCGATTATGCTTTGTTGCATTTTAATTTGTAATGTGTTATCATGTTTACGCCACGTAACCGAATACCGTCCACAGCAGGGAATGTGTTTTTGTTTTTACAAAAACGCACTCTCACTTTTGACATTCCCTTGTTGTGGAGTCAATCGGTTGCGTGGCAGCAAGCGGAGCTGTGCGTTTTTGGGCGCGTGGTTTCGTTTGGAGCCGCGCGCTTTTTTGATGGGCAGGCAGAGCAGCGCGTGACAGAGGTATTACAAAAACAGGATGTATACAGAGATGAAGTTTGCCAATCCCGGTGCTAAACTTAAAACAGTTGCAAAAGTCTTTTTTTGGATTATGATTATCGGTGGTTTCATCATATGCATAAAGATTGCCGCTCCGTATTTTTCTTCGGAGTATCTTGCTGCGACTATGGGTAGTACTGTAGCTTTTTACTGTGTGTTGGGGTATGCTACTTTTGTTTTTCTCAGTTGGACAACTACACTCGCAATCTATGCTTTTGGGCAGGCTGTGGAAAACTCTGAGAGCTTACCGAGGATCCGCGATTTACTGTCAAATACGAACGGAGTTAAGAATAATAGTGGAACTACGCAAAACTATGGCACAACAAAAAGCAACAATGGAACTACACAGCCGCTGCCTACGAACAATTCACAGGATTTCCGCGAAAAGTTCGGCTTGTAAACCGCGAAAATGAACAGCAAATCCTGCCCGCAAGCATCCTCCCGCCGTTCGGCGGGAGGATGCTTGCATATTTCGTGCCGATATTCATCAAAGAAATGTATATAATACATCTACTATTGGAAATATTGCATAAAAATCAAAAAACCTCTTGACTATATACACGAAATGATATAGTATAGTCACAACTTAAAAAATGCAGTTATGCAGGAGGTATCATCATGGATAAGAAAGACATCAAGAAGGTCGTGCTGGCGTATTCCGGCGGTCTGGACACGTCCATCATCATCCCGTGGCTGAAGGAAAACTACAACAACTGCGAGGTCATCGCCGTCTCGGGCAACGTCGGACAGGCGGACGAGCTGGACGGTCTGGAGGAAAAGGCGCTGAAGACCGGCGCGTCGAAGTGCTACATCCTCGACCTGACGGACGAATTCGTGGAGGACTACATCATTCCCACGGTCAAGGCGGGCGCGCTGTATGAAAACTACATGCTGGGCACGTCGTTCGCCCGTCCGCTGATCGCCAAGAAGCTGGTGGAGGTTGCCAAGAAGGAGCATGCCGACGCCATCGTGCACGGCTGCACCGGCAAGG
>JAFSXP010000134.1 GCA_017443965.1 Oscillospiraceae bacterium | reverse complement strand
CTGCTTCCTCACGGTCACGCTGCGCGCCAATCAGAACGTCACCGGCCTTGCGCTGACGACCTTCGGTATCGGTATCGGCAACTTCTTCGGCGGCAGCCTCATCAAGCTGGCGGGCAGCGCCGTCCCCGCCATCGTGCTGTCGAATACCAGCAACTTCTTCAGCCGTTCGATCGGCGGCAGCGACTGGTTCAGCCGCATCTTCCTGTCCTACGGCTTTCTGGCGTATCTCGCCATCATCGTCGCGCTCGTCGCCGCGTTCGTGCTCAAGCGCACGCGCGTCGGTCTGCACCTGCGCGCCGTCGGCGAGGATCCCCGCACCGCGGACGCGGCGGGCGTCAACGTCACGCGCTATAAGTACGTCGCCACCTGCCTCGGCAGCATGATCGCGGGGCTCGGCGGTCTGTACTACATCATGGACTACACCAGCGGCATCTGGTCCAGCGACGCCTTCGGCGACCGCGGCTGGCTCGCCATCGCGCTGGTCATCTTCACGATCTGGCGCCCGAACGTCGGCGTGCTGGCGTCGTTCCTGTTCGGCGGTCTCTACATCCTGCACATGTATATCCCCTCCGGCATGAATCTTGCCATCAAGGAGATCTACAAGATGCTGCCGTACGTCGTGACGATCGTCGTGCTGGTCATCTCCAGCATGCGTAACAAGCGCGAAAACCAGCCGCCCGCGTGGCTCGGACTTCCGTATTTCCGGGAAGAACGATAGAAAAGAAACGTCACGGTTTGCAAAAACCGTGACGTTTTTGGGAGGACTTATGCACATTCTCTATGAGGACGCGCAGATCGTCGTGTGCGTCAAACCGGCGGGCGTGCTGTCCGAGCCGTCGAACGGCAGGGGACTGCCGGACCTGCTCGCGGCGCGGTATTGCGAGCGCGGAGAACCCGACACGGTGCTGACCGTCCACCGCCTCGACAAGATCGTCGGCGGCGTGATGGTGCTGGCGCGGACGAAGGACGCCGCGTCGAAACTGACGCAGATGATCGCGCAGCGTGAGATCGAAAAGGAGTATCTCGCCGTGCTGCGCGGCACGCCGGAAAAGCCCGCCGACACGCTGACGGATCTTCTGTTCCGCGACGCGGCGAAAAACAAGACCTTTGTGGCAAAGCGGCTGCGCAAAGGCGTGCGCGAGGCGTCGCTCTCGTATGAGACCGTCGCGCAGAGGGACGGGCTTACGCTCGTGCGCGTGAAGCTCCACACGGGCAGGACGCACCAGATCCGCGTGCAGTTCGCCTCGCGATCTCTGCCGCTGCTCGGCGATATCCGCTACGGCAGCAAGGACCCTCGCTGCGAGGCGGCGCTGTGGTCGCACCGATTGGCGTTCGCGCACCCGACAACGGGCGAGCCGCTCGATTTCTCCTGCCCCCCGCCGGACGCATACCCGTGGGATATATTTCAGCAGCACGCGTCGACCTCGGCGCACAGCAAAAAACCGACCGCATGAGCGGTCGGTTTTTTTCAGACGGCAGAGGACAGGCAAGTCTGCGCTGCACCAAAACCTCCCTCCTTTTGGGGAGGTGCCTCGCCGAAAGCGAGACGGAGGGGGGTTGCACAGCAGGATCGTACTGCGGCGTTCACCCCCTCAGGCGCTTCGCGGCACCGTCTCGCGGCTCGCTCGGTCACGCTGCGGCTCTGACATGCCACCGGCATGTCATTCACTCCCGCGGCGCCGCTTCGCTACCCCGGAAGGGGAGCTTTTTCCGGCGCGTCAAGGATGCCGCGCCCTGCAAACGCAGAAAACCGCCGGTCTTGTCGTAGGGATGCCGCGGGCGACCGATGGTCGCCCCTAGCGCCGCAGCTCGATCGTGCGGATCGGCTCGGCGGCTTCCGATGCTGCCGCCTGAAGCAGCCAGACGTAATGGCTGTAATCGCCTTCCTGCTTCATAACGATGACGTACCCGCCGCTTTCGTCCTCCCCGCCGTCCTCCGCGTTGCGGAAGAACCGGTAGTGGTCGGCGTATTCCACACAGTAGTCCGCCTCCGGCTTCTGCTCGCGCGCGATCTCACACGCCTGTTCAAAAGAGATCATAACGCATCCTCCTTTTCGGTTTATACCGTCCGCGGGCGATTAATAATCGCCCCTGCGGTCTGGCATCTGACGTCTGACGTCCGGCATCTGCCCTCTGCCTTCGCTTTGTACCGTCAGTATCGCACGGGCGAAGTCCAATAATCCGGACAGCGGCGGCGGGCTTTGCGCCGCGGCGGCGCTTCCCGCGGCGACGGCGTCCGCGCCGGACGTCGCTATGCCCGCGATTATTCGCCAAATAGCAAAATATTTTTGCTGTTTTTTCAAATAACGAAAAAATATTCGGATTTTTGCGAAAAACAGTTTACTTTTTCGCGTGCGCCTTTTATGATTGAAACAAAGGAGGGGAGCCTGTGGACAACACCGACGTTTTGATCCTGAACGCGCTGTCGGAGAACGCACGGGTCAGCGCCAGCGTCCTGTCGGAAAAGGTCAATCTTTCCGTCTCCGCGGTCATCGAGCGCATCAAGAAGTTGGAAAGCGCCGGCGTCATCAAGCAGTATACCACGGTTCTGGACGAGCAGAAGCTCGGGCTTGACGTGACGGCGTTCATCTGCATCCTGATGGATCACCCCCGCTTCAACGAGCAGTTCACGCAGTTCGCGCGCAAAAAGAGCGCCATCGTGGAGTGCAACTACGTCGCGGGCGATTACGACTACCTCATCAAGATCCGCACCGACTCCACCCGTTCGCTCGAACGGCTGCTGGACGAGGTCAAAAGCGTCCCCGGCGTGGGCAGGACGAAAACGCTGCTCGTTCTGTCCGCATCCAAGCAAGCGCATACCCCGATCAGCCTGAAATCGGAATAAACAAAAATTAATTTTTTGAAAGCGAGGAAACAACAATGATCATCGGCGTCCCGAAAGAGATCATGCACGACGAATACCGCGTCGCGGCGATCCCGGAAACAGTCAAGAAATTCGTGGCGGACGGCCACACCGTCCGGGTGGAGCGCGGCGCAGGCGTCGGCGCGTTCTTCCCCGACGAAGCGTACGCGGAAGCGGGCGCGCAACTCGTGGACGACGTCCGCGACCTGTTCGCCAAAGCCGCGCTCGTGCTGAAGGTCAAGGAGCCTCTGTTCAACGAGAAGTACGGCATGCATGAGGTCGACATGATGCATCGCGGTCAGTTCCTGATCACGTTCATCCACCCTGCCTCCCCGGTCAACCACGAGATGGTCAAGAAGATGGCGGCGAACGGCCTCATCGGTCTGACGCTGGACGGCGTGCCCCGTATCTCCCGCGCGCAGAACATGGACGCGCTGACCTCCATGAGCACCTGCGCCGGCTACCGCGGCATCGTCATGGCGGCGGAGAAACTGGCGAAGTTCATCCCCAACATCTTCTGCGCGGTCGGTTCCATCAAGCCGGCGAACGTGCTGGTCATCGGCACCGGCGTCGCTGGCCTGCAGGCGATCGCCACGGCGAAGCGTCTCGGCGCCGTCACGTATGCCGCCGACATCCGCTCCGCTGCGCGTGAGCAGGCTGCCAGCCTCGGCGCGAAGGTCGTTGAACTCGGCATCCCCGACGAGGTCGCGGTCGCCGACGGCGGCTACGCCAACGCGATCACCGGCGAGTGGCTCACCAAGGAGTGCGACGCGCTGCGCGAGGTCATCTCCAAGATGGACATCGTGTTCCTGAGCGCGCTCGTTCCCGGCAAACTGGCGCCCGTCATGGTGACCGAGGATATGGTCAAGTCCATGGCGCCCGGCTCCGTGATCGTCGATATCGCCATCGACCAGGGCGGCAACTGCGCGATCACCACCCCCGGCGAGGTCGAGGTCAAGCACGGTGTGACGCTGATGGGCGTCAAGAACATCCCGGGCTTCCTGCCCACCAGTTCCACCTGGATGTTCGCGCACAACATCTACAACCTTGCCAAGCACCTCATCAAGGACGACAAGGTCGCGCTGGATATGAGCGACCCGATCGACGCGTCCATCCTTGTCACCGACGGCGAAAAGATCGTCCACAAGGGCGCTCTGGAAGCCATGGGCATGTAACGGGAGATATTATATGGAACTCATCCTTGTCGGCGTGTTCATCGTCGCCTCGGTGCTGGGCTACATCATCATCAAGAAGGTGCCGAGCCTGCTGCACACGCCTCTGATGTCCGGCATGAACGCCCTTTCGGGCGTGACCGTGCTCGGCGCGCTGATCGCGGCGTCCGCCGCGAACGATCTGCTGCTGCTCGTCGTCTCGTTCGCCGCGGTGGCGCTTGCCATGGTCAACGTGGCGGGCGGCTTCTCCGTGACGCACAAGATGCTCCGCATGTTCAATAAGAAGGAAGCGGGGGACGAGAAATGAGCGATCTGATCTATTACGTCCTCTCGGCACTTCTCTCCGCGCTGGTGCTGCTCGGTCTCGCGATGCAGAGCCGCGTCAAGTCGGCTGTGCGCGGCAACCTGATCTGCGTCGGCGTCATGGGTCTTGCGATCCTGCTGACGATGTTCAAGGATCAGTCTCTCGCCAATCCGCTGCTGTGGATCGCCATGGCGGTCGGCGCGGTGATCGGTCTTCTGTGGGCAAAGCGCGTCAAGATGATCGAAATGCCGCAGACCGTCGCGCTGCTCAACGGCATCGGCGGTCTTGCCAGCGCACTTGTCGGCGCGGGTGCACTCACGAGCGCGCAGACGGTCTTTGCCGCCGTCACGGCGGCGCTGGCGCTGGTCATCGGCGCGGTGACGTTCACGGGCAGCCTGATCGCCGCCCTGAAGCTCGCGCGCAAGATCGACAGCCGCCCGAAGAAGTTTGCGGGACAGAGCGCGATCTCGGCGCTGCTGATCGTCGTGTGCGTCGCGGGCGTGGTGCTCGCCGCGTTCGACGGTTTCCGCACGTTGTCACTGGTGCTCTGCGCGGTCGCGGCGCTGGCGTTCGGTCTGCTGTTCGCCCTGCGCGTCGGCGGTGCGGACATGCCCGTCGCCATCTCGCTGCTCAACTCGTTCTCCGGCGTCGCGGGCGCGATCGCCGGTATGGCGATCTACAACGTGCTGCTCGTGGCGGTCGGCGGGATCGTCGGCTCCAGCGGCCTGCTGCTCACGCAGATCATGTGCAGCGCCATGAACCGCAGCCTCATGGACATCCTGCTCGGCAAGACCGTCAAGATCGATAAGCCCGGGGAGAAGTCCGAACCCGCTGCGCAGCCTGAGCCCGAGCCGGAGGAAGAGCCGGAAGCCGAGG
>JAFSXP010000133.1 GCA_017443965.1 Oscillospiraceae bacterium | reverse complement strand
TCCCTGAAGCTGAAAAAGACGCCGAAGGACGAGATCGACCGCAAGGTGCGCGAAGCCGCGGAGATCCTGGATATCACCGAGTATCTGGACCGCAAGCCGAAGGCGCTGTCCGGCGGTCAGCGGCAGCGTGTCGCCATCGGACGCGCCATCGTCCGCGACCCCGCCGTCTTCCTGATGGACGAGCCGCTGTCGAACCTGGACGCGAAGCTGCGTAACCAGATGCGTGCGGAGATCATCAAGCTGCGCAAGAAGATCAACACCACGTTCATCTACGTCACCCATGACCAGACCGAGGCCATGACGCTGGGCGACCGTATCGTCATCATGCGCGACGGCTTCATCCAGCAGGTCGGCACCCCGCAGGAGGTGTTCTCGCATCCCGCGAACCTGTTCGTCGCCGGCTTCATCGGCACGCCGCAGATGAACTTCTTCGAGGACGCGCAGCTCATCAAGCAGAACGGCAAGTACGCCGTGACCGTCGCCGATCACACCATCGAGCTGACCGACGAGCGTTCGGCGATCCTCGCCGCGCAGGACACCCCCGAGCAGACCGTCGTGCTGGGCATCCGTCCGGTGCACATCGCGCTTGCCGACGAAGGCGTCGCGGGCATGGTGGAGGTCTGCGAGATGATGGGCTCCGAGCTGCATCTGCACGCGAACGTGCAGGACAAGGACATCATCATCGTCGTGCCGACGACCGAGGTGGACGCCTCGATGTTCGCGGGCGGCGATACGCCGGTGCATTTCGCGTTCGATCCGAAACTGATGCACCTGTTCGACAAGGAGACCGGTCTGAACCTGTTCTGATTCCTTGCTGAAACAATAATGAGGCAGCGTCTAAGGACGCTGCCTCATTTCTTTTCCTCGTGATCCAAGCCCTCAAAAAAATCGTCGAACGTGCAACCGTAGATTTTGCGAAGCTCTATCAGAACACTGATGCGAATATTCAGTTCACCGGTTTCGTACTTCTCATAGACGGTGCGCCCAATATCACAGCCGCGGCGCTGCAATTCCGCACAAAGCTTTTCCTGTGAAATCGCCGACTGTAAACGAAGTCGGCGCAGATTATCGCCCATACAGCGATCACGCCGCAGTTTTTGTCCCATCCGCCTCACCACCAGTTTTGACCAATATCGGTTGCAACTGTTGGCAGTTTATGATAAACTGAAACAAAATATTGACCGTAATACTGGTCAAGTCGGTGAGAAACGGATGATAGTTATGTTTTGCGGACATCGGGAATGTGCGCAGGATGCACGGGTTGACTTGAAACTCCGGCTTGTTGTAGAAAAGCTGATAAACGCAGGCGCTTCGGAATTTCTTTTCGGTGGGTACGGTATGTTTGACAGCATGGCGGCACGCGCCGTACTGCGCGCAAAAAAAGAGCACCCTGCCGTCTCGTCAACGCTGGTGCTTGCCTATCCGACACAGCGTTTTGACGCCGCGCTATACGATCAAACCCTCTATCCCCCGCTGGAGCATATCCCGCCGCGCTTCGCTGTGATCGCGCGGAATCGGTATATGGTAGAACGATCCGATCTTGTTGTTGCCTACGTTTTATACAGTTGGGGCGGCGCTGCCAAAACGCTGGAGTATGCAAAGCGCTGTGGAAAAGAGCTGATCATGCTCACATAAAAAAGCAGGTATCATGGTGTGATACCTGCTTTTTTCTACTCGTTGGAAAACGGCTCCAGCAGCTCGCGGACCTTTGCCTCGAGCGCGGGCAGTCCGTGCGCACGGCTGCGCGAGCAGACGGACACGGGTCCGCCGCAGACGATGCACTTTCGCATTTCGCCGCGCGACAGCTTTTCGCCGCGTTCGTCGAGCACGTCCATGTCGTACAGCCGGCCGACGGGCGTCGCCTCCTCGATCTTAACAGCGCGGCGCTTGAGCTCCGCGGCGGGCAGATCGCAGACAAAAAACGCCTCACAGCCGGTTGCCTCGCGCAGGACACGCTCGTACACGAGCGCGCCGCCGACCGTCTTGCGGATGGCGGCACAGCCCGCGTCGAACGCCCGCTCCACGGCGGGAAAGACCTTTTCCTCGCCGGGGATGTTCATCGTCAGGCACAGAAGCGGCTTGCCGTACTGCGCCAGCAGCTCGCGCTGGATCGCCGCGCGGCGGTCCCTTGCCGCAAGCACCTCGGCGAGTGTGACGGTCATTCCTCGATCTGGCGGATGACGTCCAGCACCGTGTTGTCGCGGTACATGGCAAGACCGACGATCTTGTCCGTGTAGCGGATCGGATCGGGCGTGCCGACCTCGGCAAGCGCCTTGTCGCGCAGCGCCTCGATGGTGGTCAGGTGGATGCCTGCCGCCGTCAGCTTCTCGGCGACGTCGGGACGGGACGGGTTGACTGCCACGCCCTGATCGGTGACCAGCACGTCGATCGCGGCGCCCGGGGTGATGACGGTCTGCACATGGTCGACCACGCACGGGATACGGCCGCGGCACAGCGGCGCAACGATGATGGACAGCGAAGCGCCCTCCGCCGTGTCGGGATGTCCGCCGATGGCGCCGCGGATGACGCCGTCCGAGCCGGTCAGCACGTTGACGTTGAAGCCGACGTCGATCTCCAGCGCGGAGAGGATGACGAAGTCCAGCTTGTTGACCGCGCTGTTGTGCAGGTGGCTGGCATAGTAGACCGCGTCGATCTGCTGGTGCAGATGGTTTTTCTTCAGCGACAGCGCCGCGTCAAGGTCGAAGCTCTGCACGTCGAGGATCTTGTCGATCAGCCCTTCCTCGTGCATGGCGCAGATCTGGCTGGTGATGCCGCCGAGGGCGAAGCGCGCATGGATGCCCTGGTCGATCATCTTCTGCCGCAGATAGCGCGCGACCGCCAGCGAAGCGCCGCCGGAGCCCATCTGCATGGTGAAGCCGTCGTAGAAGTAGCCCGCCGCCTCGACGACGTTCGCCGCCGTCTGCGCGATCTTCAGCTCCTTCGGGTTCTTGGTGTAGCGCGTCGCGCCGGACATGATGCCGGCGGGATCGCCGATATCCTCGATCTTCACGACGTAGTCGACGTCGCTTTCGGGGATGGCGAACGGCGCGTTCGGATACGGCACCAGATGGTTCGTCAGAATGATGACCTTGTCGGCGAACTTCGCGTCCGTTCTGGCGTAGCCGAGTGAGCCGCAGGCGATGCCGTCGTCGTCATCGCGGCTGTAGCCGTTGGCGTTGCCGTAGGGGTCGCACGACGGCGCGCCGAGGAACGCCACGTCGATGTGCAGCAGACCGCTCTCAATGGCGGCGGCACGTCCGCCGTGGCTGCGGAACACGATCGGGAAATCCATCAGGCCGCGGGAGATCTCCTCCGCCAGCTCGCCACGCAGACCGGAGGTCTCGATGTGCGTGACGACGCCGTTTTTGATGTGCTGGATCAGCGGCGCGTGGACGCCCGCCAGCGAACTCGCCGCGACGGTCAGGTTCTTGAAGCCCATCTTCGCCAGCGTGTCGATGACGTAGTTCAGCACGTGGTCGCCGTTGCGGAAATGATGGTGGAACGAGATGGTCATGCCGTCCTTCAGACCGGACGCCTTGATCGCGGCCTCCAAATTCTCGACGATCTTATTGCCGCTCTTGGTGCGCTCGTCGAACGTGCTGACGGACTTTGCGGGGATCCCGGCGTAGGCGCCGTGATTGCCGATCTCGCTGATATGCGGAATTTTCTTCACATCCATGGCTCAATCCTCCTGGTCATCCACGCGGGTGCCGGCTTCATACAGCGCGATCAGGCGCTGCGCACGCAGCACGACGGGCTTGTCGATCATCTTGCCCTTGAGCGACGCGACGCCGCTGCCGCGCTTCTTCGCGTCTTCGATGGCCTCCATGATCGCATACGCCTTGTTGAGATCCTTCTCGCTCGGCATGAACACGCGGTGCAGCGGCTCGATCTGCCGCGGGTTGATGACGGACTTGCCGTCGAAGCCCAGCTTCTTGACGAGCGTCGCCTCGGCGATGAAGCCCTCCTCGTTGTTCACGTCGGAGAACACCGTGTCCAGCGCGGCGATGCCGGCGGAGCGCGCGGCGTTGAGGATCATGCTGCGCGCGAACAGCAGCTCGATGCCGTCGGCGCGGGTGGTTTTCAGATCGGTGACGTAGTCCTCCGCGCCGAGCGCGATGCCGATCAGGCGGTCGGACGCGTGCGCGATCTCGCGGGCGTTCAGCACGCCGTTGGCGGACTCGATCGCCGCCATCATGCCGGTGGAGCCGACCTCCATGCCGTGCTCACGCTCGATGTGCTCGATTTCCTTCTCGCAGTCGATCACGTCCTGCGCGCTGTCGGTCTTGGGCAGACGCACCACGTGAACGCCGGCGGGCACGATCGCCTCCAGGTCCTTGATGCCGAGCCCGGAGGAAAGGTCGTTGATGCGGACGACGATCTCCTTCTTGCCGAAGTCCAGCGTCTTCAGCGCGTTGTAGACGAGGAACCGCGCCGTGTCCTTTTCGGTGTAGGCGACGGAGTCCTCCAGGTCAAACATGATGGAGTCGGCGGCGTAGATATGCACGTCGCGGATCATGCCGGGGTTGTTGCCGGGCACGAACATCATGCTGCGGCGAAGCCGGTCTTTCGTGTAGCGTTTCATTTCTTCGCCTCCCACTTATAGTCGTCGGACTCTGCCGCGCGGTACGCGGCGGCGGCGGTGCGGGCGCGGATAGTGCAGTCCAGTGCGCCCTTGTCGACCGCGTCCACCTCGGCGTTCTCCACGCCGAGCGACTGCAGCGTCTCGGTGATGACCGCCCTGATCTGGCGTCCGTACTGCTGCATGACGTTCGACTGCAGCGAGATTTGGATGCCGCCCGCTTCCGCAGGCTTCAGCGCGACCATGATGTCGTTGGATTCCGCCGTTCCGGCGGTGGACGGTACTTTCAACTTCATATTATCCTCCTAAAGAGGAAGGGCAGGCCTGCCCTTCCTCTTGTCTGAATATAGTTATGCCAGTTTCTTCTGCAGACGCTCGGCGATGGCGTCCAGGAAGTCCTCGGAATCGACCGCGGTCGCCTTGAAGCCCGGCTCGACCAGACCGATCAGGTCCTTCGTCATGATGCCGGCGTTCAGCGTCTCGTAGCAGGATTCCTCCAGCTTCTCGCCGAAATTGACCAACTCGGGCAGGTTGTCCAGCTCGCCGCGCTTTTTCAGCGCGCCGGACCACGCGAAGATCGTCGCCATCGGGTTGGTGGAGGTCTTCTCGCCCTTCAGATGGCGGTAGTAGTGCTTGGTGACGGTGCCGTGCGCCGCCTCGTACTCGGTGGTGCCGTCCGGCGCGACCAGCACGGAGGTCATCATCGCCAGCGAGCCGAACGCCGTGGAGACCATGTCGCTCATCACGTCGCCGTCGTAGTTCTTGCACGCCCAGATGTAGCCGCCCTCGCTGCGGATGACGCGCGCGACCGCATCGTCGATCAGCGTGTAGAAATAGGTGATGCCCAGCTCCTCAAACTTCGCCTTGTAGTTTTGGAACTCCTCCTCAAAGATCTGCT
>JAFSXP010000132.1 GCA_017443965.1 Oscillospiraceae bacterium | reverse complement strand
GCCGCAGCGCGGCGAGGGCGTACGGCTCGTCAGTCTTGCATGCGGCAACGCGCGCGAGGAAGCCGAGCGTCTGACTACGAAAGAAGAACGCGCCGGCAGCAAGCTGAAGCTGCTGCAGCAGGTCACGGGGTTGCCGCAGCCGCCGAAGCGGATCGAGGCTTACGATATCTCCAATACGGCAGGGAAGGTTATCGTCGCGTCGATGGTCGTCTTCACAGACGGCAGACCGTGCAAGCGCGACTATAAGCTTTTTAAGATCCGCGATTTAGACGATCAAGACGATTACGCATCGATGCGGCAGGTCATCCGTCGCCGCTTCACCCATGCCGCCGCGGGCGATGCAGGCTTTGACGCTTTGCCCGATCTGCTGCTGATTGACGGCGGCTCTGTTCACGCCTCGTGCGCCGCGGAGGAGCTTGCCGCGCTCGGCTTTTCGATCCCGACATATGGCATGGTCAAGGACGACCGCCACCGCACGCGGGCGCTTGTCACGCCGGACGGGCACGAGCTTGGCATCGACGGCAATCCCGCGCTGTTCAGCCTGATCGGCGCGATTCAGGAGGAGACGCACCGCTTCGCGATCACGTACCACCGCAAAAAACGCGCCGAGCATCTCCGCCGGTCGCAGCTCGAGCTGATCCCCGGCGTCGGCGAAAAGCGTCGGCAGGCGCTTCTGCGCCGTTTCGGCTCGATCAAAAAGATCCGCGAAGCGACACTTACGGAATTGCGGGAGATCCTGCCGATGGCGAGCGCCGAGGCAGTCTATCGCTATTTCCACACGCAGGAGGACGGAACATGAGAGTCATCACCGGCACGGCGAGAGGCGCGAAGCTCATCGCGCCGAAGGGCATGCAGACGCGCCCGACGGCGGACCGCGTCAAAGAGGGGCTGTTCTCTGCGATCCAGTTTGAGATCGAGGGCAGACGTGTGCTCGATCTGTTCGCGGGCAGCGGGCAGCTCGGCATCGAGGCGCTCAGCCGCGGCGCAGAATACGCCGTTTTCGTCGACAGAAGCGCGGACGCGATCGCCGCGATTCGTGTAAATCTTGAAAAAACGCATCTGTCCGACCGCTCGCGCGTCGTGCGGGGAGACTATCAATCGTTTCTCTCGCAGACGAAAGAGCGGTACGATATCATCTTCCTCGACCCGCCTTACGCGGAAAATTTTCAGGAAAAGGCATTAAAATGTATATCGGAAATTGACATTTTGCGTCAAGGTGGTATAATAATCTGTGAAAAACCGCGTGAGAAGGAGATACCGGACGATCTGCCCGGTCTGATCATGCAGAAGGAGTACCGGTACGGCAAGGTCACGCTTTGGCTGTATCGAAAGGTTTGAGCGCATGAGCAGTGCGATCTATCCCGGCAGCTTCGATCCGATCACGGCGGGGCATCTGAATATCATCGAGCGCGCCGCGCCGACGTTTGACCGCTTTCATGTCTGCGTGATGGTCAACGGCGTCAAGGATCCGATGTTCTCGCCGGAAGAGCGCGTGGAGATGATCCGTCTCGTCACGTCGCACATCCCGAACGTCGAGGTGCATTTCTCCGACCGTCTTCTGGCGGAGTTTGCGCGCGATATGTGCTGCACCGTGATCGTCAAGGGGCTTCGCGCCGTGTCGGATTTTGAGCGCGAGTTCCAGATGGCGCTGATCAACCACAGGCTCAATCCCCAGCTTGACACCATGTTTTTGACGGCGGAGCATCAGTACATGTACCTCAGCTCCAGCGCGGTCAAGGAGCTCGGTCGCTTCGATGGGGATCTGAACGGTCTGCTGCCGGACGCGATCATCCCGATCTTTCAAAAAAGTATGAAGTAAACTTTTGGAGGATAAATCATGGAAAACAACGTACAGGACATCATCTCCGGTCTGTATGACCTGATCCACGACGCGTGGAGCCTGC
>JAFSXP010000131.1 GCA_017443965.1 Oscillospiraceae bacterium | reverse complement strand
GTGGACGGCAATCTGATGAAGAACAAACGCCTGCTCGCGGCGGTCTGCCTGTCGGCGCTGCTTCTGACGCTCTGCGCCGGCTGCGGCGGCGAGACGGCGGAAACTGAGCCGGACACGACGCCCGCCGCGGCGGAGGAAGTTAAAATCGAAACGCCGCCAGCAGAAGAGGCGCCGAAGGAGATCGAAAAGCCGGAGCCGCCGAAAGAGATCGAAAAACCGGAACCGCCGAAGGACGGCGAAAAGCCGGACTTCCCGAAGGACGGAGAGAAACCGCCGTTCCCGAAGGGCGGAGAAAAACCCGACCTTCCGAAAGACGGCGAAAAGCCGGATTTCCCAAAAGACGGAGAGAAACCGAAACCGCCGACGGACGGGGAAAAACCGCCGTTCCCGAAGGATGGAGAGAAGCCGGACTTCCCGAAGGACGGAGAAAAGCCGGAAAAGCCGAACGACGTTGAGAAGCCGGAAATGCCGAGTGACGGTGAACCGAACATGGAAAAACCGAACGCAGATATCTCCCCTGCCGAGCCCGTTCCCCCGCCCGACGAGCCGATCCCGCCCGGCGGCACGACGGAGTATTACGATCCCGACGCGGCGAAAACGATCGGCTCCGACGAAATCACGTCGTTTCTGTGCACGGTCTCGCTGCTGACGGTCGAGCTGCCGGAGGGCAGCGCGCTGCAGCCGCCGCGCTACGAGTTTCGCGCCGAGCGGACGGAAAGCGGCGTGAACTGTTCGTGCGAGAGCGCGGCGGGCAGCCGCGAATTCACGGCGGACGGCGCGTTTTTGGAAAAACTGCAAAGCATCGTTAAAACGCACGAGTTGGCGCAGTATAACGGCATTTACAGCGAGACACACGGTCTGCCGGACGATTTCGGCGCAACGCTGCGCGTGGAGTACGCCTCCGGCGAGCGCATTTCCGCGTTCCGCAACAACGATATGTATCTGCCGCTTGCGGCAGTCGAGGAGCTGGCGCAGCTGTTCGGCGAATAAAAGATAACGGCAGAGTCTGCGACTCTGCCGTTTTCCCGCGGTTTGACCGCAGAAAAATCGGGCACAATAACACTGTGCCATGAAAGGAGCGACCTGCATGGCGGATCAAGGCGCGTCTTCGCGCCGGGACAGGAGTTGTCTTGTCAGAAAAATGCTTGTCGGTATCTCGATACTGCTTGCCGCATACGTCGTGCTGTCGCTCGTCGGCTCGGTCGTGATCTTCCGCACGCTGTTCGGGCGCAAGGAGCTGCCCGCCGCCAATCTGGAGTACGCCTACACCGAAGCGGTCGGCAGACGCTATCCGCGCACGGCGGAGACGTTCCCAAGCGGCAAAAACCTGCTGCGCGGCTACCGTTACGCGGGCGGCGAAAACGGCACGGTCGTGATCGTGTCCGGCTTTGCCGGCGGCGCAGACACGCATCTGCCGGAGGCGATGTACTTCGTCGACCACGGGTGGACGGTGTTCTGCTTTGACGGCACCGGCGCCCGTGAGAGCGAGGGCAGCGGCGTGATGGGCTTGAGCCAGCTGAAGCTGGATCTGCTCGCGGCGCTGGCATACCTGCGCGAAAGCTCGCCCGACGCGCCCGTCGTGCTGTACGGACACAGCCAGGGCGCGTATGCCGCCGCCACGGTGCTGAACGACTGTCCCGAGGTGCGCGCCGCGGTCTGCATCGCGGCGTTCGAGTCTCCGGTGGAGACCATGTACTACCACGCGAAGCAGCGCGTCGGCATGCTCGCCGATCTCGGCTATCCGTTTTTGTGCCTGTATAACGCGCTGCTGTTCGGCAGCGAATGCAACGAGTCGGCGTCCGCGGCGATAGCCGAGGCGGACGTGCCGGTGCTGGTGGTCAGCGGCAGCGAGGACGAGACCGTCCCCGACGCGATCAGTCTTTACGCGCACTGCGCAGAGCTTGAGAGCGCGGACGCGCAGACGCTGCGGATCGAGAAGCCGCCGCGCAATCACCATTCGACGCTGTGGCGCTCGGAGGACGGCGCGTCGTATTTCCTGGAGAAGGCCGACGCGCTGGACGCGCTGCGCGACCGCTACGGCGACGTGAAGCCGGGCGGCGAGGCGGACGCGATCCTGCGCGGGCTGGACTACGAAAAACTCGGCGAGGCGGACGCGGCGTTTATGGAAAGCGTGCAGGAGTTTTTCCTGCGCAGCGTGTCGTAAATACGGGAAAAGACGGCGCAGGCATTGCCTGTGCCGTCTTTTTTGTGTTCCGGCGGCGCCGGACGGGAGCAAACTTGCGGAGCGAACGCCCGCCGTCACGCGGCGCCGCCGGAATGCGGGATCAATAGGCGTTCTGCAGCGAAGAAAGCGCCGCGATACCGGCGATATAGATCGCCCAGTAGACGATCGCCACGATCGAAGCGACCAGCGCGATGATCGAGAAGATCTGGCCGACCTTTGCCTGACCGGTGATCTCGCCGTTATTCTCAGCGCCGTAGGTCTTGGCTTTCTTGCGCGCGATGATCGCGAGGACGAGACCGACGATCGGCGTCCAGCAGAACACAAGCGCGATGATGCCCCAGGTCAGAACGTTGCTGGCAGTTACGGTTTTGTTCTCCATAGATGTTTCCTCCTTGATTTGATATTGTTATTTCCACCGCGCTCCCTCCGCCGGATGCGCGGTAAAATACGATTTAAGCCTCCGCGCCGTCGAGCGACGCGAGGTATTCTGTGACCGTGCGGTCATACCCCGCAGGATCGTTGCAGCGGATGCGGGAATGCCCGCCATGAGGGAACCACGCCAGTTTTTTGTGCGGCGCGGTACATTTGTCGTACAGCTTCTGCGCCAGTTCCGGCAGCGAGTAGATATCCTCGCGGCTGTGCAGGAACAGGATCGGGCGGCGCAGCCTGCCGATGCGGCGGATCGGACCGTCGGTCACGGCGTTCGCGTGCGAAAACACGCGGATCCAGACCATGCACAGCGGATACAGCGGAAAAAGCGGCTTTTTCTTTTCGATCATGTGGTTTTTGAACGATTCGGCGAACGTGACGTACATGCCGTCCGCCGTCATGCCGCTGAAGTAGTCCGGGCAGTTCTTTGCGGTCAGCGTGAACAGCGCGGTCGAAGCGCCAATGCACACGCCGTGCAGATAGACCGAGCGGCAGCCGCAGGTTTCGTGCAGGTATTTGCCCCACGCCAGCATATCGCGGTATTCGCGGTAGCCCAGACAGCCGACGCGCCCGTCGCTTTTGCCGTGCGCGCGGTTGTCGATCGTCAGCACGTTATAGCCCGCGAGGCGGTACGGCTCGGCAAAGTGGCAGCAGTACACGCAGCCCTCCATGCGACCGGGGATGATCACGACCGCGCGGTCGAAGCCGAAGTCGTAATACTGCCCCGCAAGGTGCAGCCTGCCGCTGTACGTATCCACCTCGCGCATGTTCGCGCGGTATTTTTCGCTCCACGCCTCTGCGTCTTTGTAAAGTCCGATGTACTCCGGATCGTTTTCCATGCTGATCGCCCGCTCCCACTTCTGCGGGTTCGTGCGCACCAGCAGGATCGTATAGATCACGCCCGCAAGCACCACCGGCGGCAGCACGACGAAAAACAGCACCGCAAGCAGCACGATCCAGTACCAAGCCATAGTCAATTCCCCTTACACGATACCGATGAGCCAGGCGTAGACGCTCTGCCCGCCGTACAGCGTTTCGACCTCCAGATGGGGGTACTTCTCCCCGATCGCCGCGGCGAGCGCTTCCGCCTCGCTTTCGCTTGCGTCCCTGCCGCGGAAGATGATGCAGCTCTCCCTGTCCGACAGTCCCTCCGCGCCTGCCAGCGCCGCGAGGACGGCGCTCTGCCAGTCGCAGCCGACCGCGGCGGGCTCGCCGCCGAGAAACGCCACGCGGTCGCCTGCGCGGCACCGGACGCCGTGATAGGCGCTGTCCTTCGTCGCAACTGCGGCGGACAGCGTCAGGACGTTCTTCGCGCCGAGGCGCATCTGGCGCAGGCGGTATTCGACGTCCGTGCTGTCCGGCACGTCCATCGCCAGCGCGAAATAGCCCTCCACCATGCTGCGCGTCGGCAGAATGACGACGTTTTCCGCACGGCTGAGCGTGACCGCCTGCTTTGCGGCAAGCAGCGTGTTTTTATCGTTCGGCAGCAGCACGACCGTGTCCGCGTCCGCGCGTCCCAGCGCGGAGACGAAGTCCTGTGCGGAGGCGTTCATCGTCGCGCCGCCCTCTAATAGTTCGTCGCAGCCGACGCCCGTGAACAGTTCGCGCATCCCCTGACCGCTGACGACGGAGACGACGGCGAGCGGCTTGTGCCCGCGCGAGCTTACGACCGCCGCGTCGCGCTCGTTGTGCTGGACCTGCATATTCTCCAGTTTGAAGGTCAGAAACTCGCCGTAGCGGCGGCACAGCGCGATGATCGCCTCGGGGCGGTGCGTGTGGACGTGCACCTTGACGCGCCTGCCGTTTTCCACCGCCGCGATGGAACCGCCCATCTTTTCCAGCGCCGCGATGAATGCGGGCAGACGGAACGCGGCGTCGTACGCGTCGCCGTTCATGCGCTGCAGGATGAACTCCATGCAGTAGCCGTCGGTAAACGCGCTGTTTTCGTCAAACAGCGACAGGTCCGCCTCCTGCGGCGGCGGGATCTCGACCGGTTTATCTTCGAGGATCTCGCCGTACAGATACTTGAGCATGCCGTCGACGATCTCGATATAGCCCATAGCGCCGCTGTCCACAACGCCCGCCTCCTTCAGCTCGGGAAGCAGTTCGGGCGTGGCGGCGAGCGACTTGCGCATCTCCGCGACGTACAT
>JAFSXP010000130.1 GCA_017443965.1 Oscillospiraceae bacterium | reverse complement strand
CATGACCGCGCTGCGCAACCCGAACAGCGTGCTCTATACCCGTCCGCAGCACAAGATGATGCGCGGCATGTCCGCCTATTACGGCTCCGTGTGTGCGGTGTATGTCAGCTATGCCTTCGGCATGCCGTACCGCGTTCCCTGCACGGAGTGGCCCGATTATCCCGGCATCCGGCAGGTGGATACCGCCGATCTGGACGAGCTGCGCCTGTGCGACATCCTGCTCAAGCCGGGCGTGCATATCGAGATGATCACCGGCATCGGGCGCGATGAGGCGGGGCATGTGCGCGAGATCTCCGTCTCCGAGGAGACGGAGCCGACCTGCCGCGTCACCACGTTTACGCCGGAGTCGTTCCGCCATTTCTTCCTGGAAAATCCCGAGTGGAAGTATATCGTCCTGCGCCTGCCGGAGATCCCCGACGTGCCCTATACGCCCAGCCCCTTCGTGCATCTGGAGGGCGATCCCGACCTGCCCGAGCCGCAGATCAACGAGGCGTTCCTGCCGGACTTCGGCGATAAGTTCAACTGCGAGCTGGGCGAGGAGGTCTCTTTCACCGTGCTGCAGGATGGCTGGGACGAGATCGCCGTCGCGCTGCCCGCGGGCGGCGAAACGGCGCTTCCCGTCAAGGGCGGCAGAGCGGCGTTCACACCGGATGCGCCGGGTTTCTACCGTGCGGTCTGCCGCGCGGCGGGCAGGGAGAGCGCGCCCGTTTCGTGGTACGTCACCGGAATGGAGCTGGACATCGACAAGGTGTTCTTCGCCCCCGGCGAGCCGATCCGCGTGAAGGTCCGCAATCCCGCGGGCGATAAGGCGTTCGCCTACAACATCTCCACCGAGCAGATGCTCTCCAAGAAGAACGGTCTGTTCGCCGCGCCGACGGCGGACGGCACGCTGGAGCTTCCGGGCATGCCTGCGGGCACGTACCGCGCGTTCGTCGTGGCGAAGAACGAATACGGCTGCTACCGCTCTACGCGCGTCGGCTTCACCGTCCGCTGAAAGGAAAGCGCAATGAAGCTGATCCACGATAAGCCCACCTCACAGGGCATGGAAAACGCGCTCAAGCGCGCGGCGCAGCTGCGCGATCTGCGCTGGACGCCGGTGCGGCAGTTCCCCTGCACCTATCTGCTTCGCGCGCTGGGCGCAGAGAAGCAGACTGCGTACAACGGCTGGCATGAGCCGTACCGCGCCCATTACGGCATCCCGTATTCCGGCAGCCGCGTGCAGGAGAAGTTCGTCGGCTACAACGTGTCCATCGACACGTTCATGACCGCGCTGCAAAACCCGAACAGCGTGCTGTATACCGAGCCGCAGTTCAAGCGCGGCAGCTGCATGAACAGCTATTACGGCACGGTCTGCTCGGTGTTCACGGGCTACGCCCTGTGCGTGCCATACCGCGTGCCGTGCCGCGAATGGCCGGAGCTGCCATATATCGAGCGTGTCGATTACCGGTCGCCGGACGATCTGCAGCTGTGCGATCTGCTGATCACGCACACGGCGGGGCACATCGTCATGGTCACGGACATCGCGCGCGATGAGAGCGGCAGAGTGCGGGAGATCACCGTCTCCGAGGAGACGCCGCCTTCCTGCCTCTCGCTGCCGTATACGCCGGAAGCGTTCACCGGCTATTGGATCGACAATCCCTTCTGCCGCTGCACGGTCTACCGCTGCACGGATTTCAGCCGCGTTACCTACAAGCCGAACCCGTATATCCCGCTGCCCGGCGACCCCGAGCTGCCGGTGCTGCACCCCGATCCGACCTTCCTGCCGGACCTTGGCGACCGGTTCAACTGCGAGGTGGGGGAAAAGGTCTCCTTCACGGTGCTGAAGGGCGAGCGGAAGGAGATCAGCGTCACCGAGCCGGACGGCGCGACCGTCACGCTGCCGGTGCAGAGCGGCAGAGCGGCGTTCCGTCCGCTCAAGACGGGCTTCTACCGCGCAGTCTGCGACGGCGCGGGCGAGCCGGTCTCGTGGTACGTCACGGGCATGACGCTGGAGCAGGAGCGAAACGTCTTCGCGCCGGATGAGACGATCCGCGCGCGGGTGCACAACCCGAACGGCGATCCGGTCTTCGCCTACAACATCTCCACCGAGGAGTTCGACTCGGTCAAAAACGGCGTTTTTGCCGAAAAGATCACGGACGGCGTGCTGGAATTTCCGGCGCTGAAGCCCGGCAGCTACCGCATCTTCGTCGTGGCGAAGAACGAATACGGCTGCTACCGCTCCACACGCATCAGCGTCACGGTGCGATAAACGCCGAAAACGGGAGTTTGATCGCGCAAACTCCCGTTTTCTTTTTCTCCGATCTTTGGTATAATACCCCTGAAGGGAAGTGGAGCCATGGCAAAACTCTATTTCAAGTACGGCGCGATGGGCTCGTCCAAGACGGCGACCGCGCTGATCACCAAGTACAACTACGAGGAACGGGGCATGCACGTGTGGCTGCTCAAGCCGTCGGCGGACGACCGCGACGGCGCCGCCGTGATCCGCTCGCGCATCGGCCTGCAGGCGGACGCGGAGATCATCGCGCCGGAGGATAACATCGCGGCGAAGTTCGTCGGCGCGCTGCCGGTGGACGTCATCATCGCCGACGAGTGCCAGTTCTTCACGCCGGAGCAGATCGATCAACTCCGCGACATCGTGGACGATCATAATATCCCCGTGCTGTGCTTCGGACT
>JAFSXP010000129.1 GCA_017443965.1 Oscillospiraceae bacterium | reverse complement strand
GTCGGGCTGCAATATGGAGACTTTGAGATCGCGCAGATTGATCTTGAACAGCAGATGATCGTTTCCAAACGACGCCGCAGAGTGCGTTAAAAGTGTTACCCATGTGCTTGGACAAAGTGTTACCCATGTCGGTCTTGACAGAGGTCGTCGCGCCCTACAAAGGGTGCAAAGCACAACAACAGCGGGGCAGTTCCCTGCCCCGCTGTTGCTTGTTTCTTACCGGATGAAACTGGTCATGACGGACGGTTCCCGCTCCGGCATGCCGTATTTCTCTTTGCCGAGCGCGATGCTCTTCATCAGAAACGCCATGTTTCGCGCAAGGGTGCGCACGGTCGCCATGCCCTCCTCGTCCTGCGGTGATTCGCCCGGTCTGCGGCCGTGGACGCTGTTCCAGTAGCGGCTTGACGCGACGGGCATGCCCGCAATGGTGAAATACTTTTTCAGCTCGTCGAACGTCGCGGACGCGCCGCCGCGGCGGCAGCAGACCACGCTGGCACCGACCTTCATCGTCTTGTCGAAGCCGGTCGAGTAAAACAGCCGGTCGAGGCAGGCGACGAGCGTGGCGTTCGCCGAGGCGTAATACACCGGCGACGCGACGATGAGGCCGTCCGCATGCTCGAATTTCGGCGCGATATCGTTGACCGCATCGTCAAACGCACACTTTCCGTTTTTGCTGCAATAGCCGCACGCCATGCAGCCGCGGATCGCCTGATCGCCGACGCGCACGGTCTCGACCCCGATCCCCTGCTCCGTGAAGATCGTTTCCATCTCTTGCAGCGCGAGCGTCGTGTTGCCGTCTTTGCGCGGACTGCCGTTCAGGATCAATACTTTCATCGTGATACCTCCAAGCGTTTTTTCCAGTATACGATATGAAATTAAAATGCGCAATACAAAAAAAGACGGAGCAGCGCTCCGTCTTTTTTTGCTTTAACCCTTGATCATTTGCAGGCAGTCGTACATGATCTTGCGATGCTCCTCCGGGTGCTGTCCCCAGACGGTCATCATGCTGTCGACCAGCTTGTGCATGTTCGCGTCGGTCGGATCGATGCCGAGATCGCGGATGGACATCGGCTGACCGATCGCCTGCATGAAGCGCGCAAAGTTCTTCGTCTCGAACTCGCTGCGCTGGAACGCGTACATCTCCGCCTGGCAGCCGAGGCCGACGATCTCGCCGTGGAGCCACTGCTTGGTCTCCTCGGTGTAGACCGCCTTGCAGGCGTAGTACAGCGCGTGCGCGAACGTCGCGCCCTTGCCGGTGCGGGTGCGGATCAGCGCGTGGTTGTTGTAGTTGACCGCCGCCGCGATGCCCGTGGTGGCGACGTTGGCAAACACGCAGTCCTCAAACTCCGGCGTGACCTCGTGCTTCCGGCAGTCGCGGTACGCCTTTTCACCCTTGTTGAAGATGATCTCGTTCGTCGTGCCCGCCATGACCTTGGAGCAGTACATGCCGACCGGCGTGTTGAGGATCGTGTAGGACTCCTCGAGAAGACCGGTCTCGATATACTTGGCGAACGCATCCGCCATGCCGGAGGCGAACAGCTTGACCGGCGCGTTGGCAAGGATCTGCGTATCGAGGATGACGGCGTTGTTTTCCGTCTCGTGCCAGATGCGGTTGAGCGGCTTGTGATCGAGCGTGTACATGACGCTCATCGCCGACCAGCAGTTGAACGTGGCGACGGACGACGGCGCGTTGATGACGGGCAGGTCCCTGCCCTTGCCGGTCGCCTTCGTCATGTCGATGGACTTGCCGCCGCCGGTGCCGATCACGATGTCGATGCCCTCGTTCGGCACGACCTCGTCGCGCAGTTTTTCGAGCGTCTCGTAGCAGCAGTCGGTCTCCAGCGTGTAAAAGCGCGGCTGGATCTCCGCGTCCTTCAGGCTCTTTTCGATGATGGCGCCGGTGGCGTCGAGCGCCTTTTTGCCGCCGATGATCAGCGCCTTGGTGCCGTGGAGCATCTTCGCCTCGCGGCCCACGACGGTCATCGCGCCGGGCGCCTGGATATAGCGGCCGCAGCCGAATTTCATGGGCTTATATTCGTCAGCCATGAACGTACCCTCCTGATTGGGCGCCTTTCGGCGCCGTAGTGGAAACCGCGCCGCTTCCGCAGAAGCGGCGCGGTTTGCAGATTACAGTTCTACGCTTGCGCAGCGGGGCTCGAAGCAGCAGCAGGGACGCAGCGCAACGATGCGCACGCCGCTGGCGCGCTGCGGGCCGACCTTCATGAAGGTGGCGAGCACCGCCGTATCGCCGCCGAGTCCGAGCGGTCCGCAGGTGCAGACCTTGTTGACCTCGTCGGTGATGTACTTTTCCATCTCGGTCTGCTTGTCGTAGTTGCCCTTCGCCATGGCTTCGATCATCAGCGCAGTCGCCTCATACTGGCTTCTGCCGATGCCGACCGCCAGCGTGCAGGGCGAGCAGCCGAGCAGCGAGACGCGGTCCTTCGCGCGGGCGACGATCTCGTCCGCGACGACTTTTGCGTTATGCTTGTGGAACACGCGCTCGGTGATGCCGCGGATCGCGGGACCGCCGCCGGTCATCAGCACGGTGACGCGGAGCACGTCCTCGTCCACGTTCTTGATGATCATCGGCGCGGCAGCCAGCGCGCCGGAGTCCTCGTCCAGACCGCCGGACTGATCGAGCCGCTGCATATCGTCGCCCTTGATCGCCATCGGGCGGCCGGGCAGCGTACGCAGACCCTGGCGGACGCCCTCCTGGATGGCGGCCATCATGTCGCCGGTCAGTTGACGGTTCGGACCGATCTCAACGAACAGATGCGGGATGCCGGTATCGTCGCACAGCGGGCTGCGGTTTTTCTCCGCGACCTCGGCGTTTTCCAGCGTGGTGGCAAGGCACCAGTTCGCCAGTTCGTTCTTCTCGGTCTTCATGGCGCGGCGATAGGCCTCTTTCTGGTCGGGACGGAACGTCGAGCCCGCACGGACCAGGGTATCGCATACCAGATCAATGATTCTCTGATCCATCGTTACGCCTCCTTGTCATAGATCGACTTGCCGCGGACAGCTGCGATGACGCAGGGGAAGTCCGTGACGTAGAGGCGATGGAACGCTTCCATGCCCTCTTCGGGATATGCCATGACCTCGCGCGAGGAGACTTTGCTCTCCAGCAGCGCCGTCACGGGCGGGATGACCGCGTAGAGAGAATTGTACTTGTCCAGCGCGGCGATGGTCTCCGGCTTGAGCTGTCCCTTGCCGAGGTGCATCTTGATGCCGCCCTTGCTGAGCGGCTCGATGCTCGCCTCGATCTCCAGCTTGTTGCTGGAGGTCGGGCCGGTGCCGGCGGGGCTGACCGCGGTGTGGAACACCACACCGCCGGTCAGATCGATGCCCTTATCCGCGAGCTTACCCTCTTCCATATCGCGAACGATCTTGGGAAGCACGGCGTCGCGCCCGCAGAAGATGTAACCGGAAACGTAGACCATATCGCCGACATTGAGACTGTTCACCATTTCATCGGTGATGGGCGTTGTGATCCGTTTCATGCGAATTCTCCTGTTTTGTTTATGAATTGATTACAGCGTGATGGAGCCCTTGGGGGACAGCTTCGCCTCGGGATACTGCTCGTCCATGATGCGCTTGACAAGCTGGATCTGCGTGGCACGCTTCTTGGCGTCGGCGTCGGTGGAATCCCAGCTGTGATGCTCGGCGACGGAGCCGCCGGTCTTCAGGTACATCGGGGCGCCGACACGGACCATGTCGGGCACTTCGTAGTGACGGATGAAGCCGCCGGAGGACTTGGGGTTCTCGGTGTGCCAGTCCAGGGGGATATCCAGCGCCTGACGCAGAGAAGCCATCATCGGGATCTGGATGTCGCGCACGGGGTTGAAGGAGTTCGCGCCGAGCTCCTGGATCAGGCGGGCAGCGCAGGGGTTGCCGTGGCCGGAGTGGGCGGACATCTTGAAGTGGACGTCGGCGGGCAGATGGCCGGCAGCGCGGATCTTGTTCAGCACGTACAGGGAGCCTTCGTCATAGACGAGGAAGCCGCGGACGCCGAAGCGAACACCGCGCTTGACCTCTTCGATGGCGCGGACGACCTGGTCCTGGCCACGCAGACGGTAGCCCATACGGACGCCCTCTTCGGTCTTGACGGAAGCGGAGGTGTCGTTGGTGGCACGGGGGCCGATGGCGAGGATCAGATCGACCTCGTACTGCTTCGCCAGCGCGACCATGGTCTTGATCTCATCGTCGGTCAGGAACATGATGCCCTTGGTCTGGGTGACGCGGTGGATGTACAGGCCGAGACGATCCAGCTCTTCCAGCAGGGTCTTCATGACGCCGGGGCCCTGGATGCCGGGCACCTCAAAGCGGTACTGGCAGCCGTCGGGGAAGGTCTTGGTGGACTCAAAGTTCTCGTCGTAGACGTCGCCGCCGGGCAGACCGAGCTCCTCGAGCCATTCACGGGTCTCTTTGAAGAATTTCTTGCTCATGTTTTTTTCCTCCTAAAAAATATTGTTTATTTTGTGTGGGCACGCGCCCATGGTCAACGTTTGATCTGACGGATCACGTCGATGACGGTACCGTCGCGGTATTCGACCACCGCCACGACCTTGTCGGTCGTCTCGATGGGCTTGGGGACGCCGGTATAGCTGAGCGCGAGATCGCACAGGTACTGGATCGTGACGGTGGCGATGCCGGCCGCCTCGAAGTCCTCCCTGAGCATCTCGTAGTACTTATGCTTCGGGTTGAGCGCGATGCCCGCCTCGGTGACGACCATGGCGACCGATTCGCCCGGCGTGCAGCAGGTGAAGACCTTCGGCACGATCGACGGCGTTCTGCCGCGGATGACCGGGATCGTCACGATGGAGATGTCCGCGCCGTCGGCGACGTCGGGACCGCCGCCGAGTCCGCCCATCATCTCGCCGGACATGCCGGTCAGGATGTTGATGTTGAAGTCGGTGTCGACCTCCAGCGCGCCGAGCACGCCGAAGTTCAGTTTGTCGAGCATGCTGCCCTTGGTGTAGGGGTTGGAGTAGACGGAGTTGTCGATCTCCAGGATGTTCGGATACTCCGCGATCGCGCGCGCCGCGACGGCGTCGAACGACTGCGAGCATTCCAGCACGCGGACAAGCCCCTTCTTGAACATCTCGATGATGTTCGCGGTCATGCCGCCGAGGGCGAACGACGCGTGGATGCCCCGCTCCTCCATGCGCTCGGCAAGGTAGTTTGTGCAGGCGATGGAGATCGCGCCCGCGCCGGTCTGGAAGGAGAAGCCCTCCTTGAACAGGCGCGACGCGGCGATGGCGTCCGCCGCCTTGCTGGCAATCATCAGATCGCGCGGGTTTTTCGTCATGCGGGCGGCGCCGGCGCCGATCTTGACCGGATCGCCGATCTGCTCGACCGCGACAACGTAGTCCACGAACTGCTGCGAGATGCTGGTCGGGCAGCAGGGGTATTCGACCAGATTGTCGGTGACGATGACGACCTGCGCGGCGCAGGAGGCGTCCACGAACGCATAGCCCAGAGAGCCGCAGGCGTTCGGGCCGATCTGCCCGGTGCAGTTGCCGTACTCATCGGACGACGACGCGCCGATGAACGCCACGTCGATCTGCAGGTCGCCGGTCTCGATCGCGCGGGGCCGTGCGCCGTGCGGACGCAGGATGACCGGCTCGTCCATCAGACCGTCGATCACGGCGTCGCCGAGCTCGCCGCGGATGCCGCTTGCTTCGATGCGGTCGATGGTGCCGTCCTTCACGAACGAGACGATGGACGGGTTTTTGATGTTGACGACCGCGCTGGGCGCGAAGCGCAGATGCTTGATGCCCAGTTCGCGGATGGCGGTCAGCACCTGGCCGATGACCATATCGCCCTCGCGGAAGCAGTGGTGGAACGAGATCGTCATGCCGTCCTTCAGTCCGGTCTTGACGATGGCTTCCTTCAGGTCCTTACAGAGTTTGTTGTGATCCTCCGGCCCGAGCTTCGGGCAGCGCTTGGACACGACCGGCGGCAAAATCTTTGCCGCTTTGCCGGTGCCCGCGAAGGGACGAACGGTGTAACTGCCGATCTTTTCCGGCATCTCTCTGCCGACTGCGTTTACCATTTCCGTCCCCTCCTTACACCTTGATGCCGGCGGCACGCGCCTGTGCCAGCGTGGTCAGCGCGCGAAGTTCCATGGGCTTGTCGATCATGCCGCCGTCCAGCGTGACGGCGCCTTTTTTCAGACGCTTGCCCTCTTCGACCGCCTCCAGCACGCGCTGGGCGTATTTGATCTCCTTCACGCTGGGCGTGAAGAAGGAGTTGACCACGTCGATCTGCCGCGGGTGCACGATGGTCTTGCCGTCGAAGCCGAGGTTTTTCGTCAGCGCGGTGTCCGCCTTGAGCCCCTCTACGTCGTTGATGTCGGAGAACACAGCGTCGATCGCCTCGACGCCCGCCTTGCGGCAAGCCATCAGCACGGCGTTGCGGGCGTAGAAGATCTCCTGCCCGCTCTTGGTGCGCTGCGCCTTCATGCTGGCGGTGAAATCCTCGGCGCCGAGCGCGAGCGCCACGACGCGCGGAGAAGCGGAAGCGATCTCATAGGCGTTGAGCACGCCGAGATACGACTCGATGTTGCACCACAGCTCGATCGAGCCCTCTTCGATCCCCGCCTCTTTCTCGATGCGGGTGATCTTCTCGTCGATCATCTTGACTTCGTTCTCGTATTCGACCTTCGGGATGCGGATCGCGTCCGGCTTGGCGCGGACGGCGGCCTCGAGATCCTCGTCGATATACTCGGAGTAGATGCCGTTGACACGGATGATGATGTACTTGCCGACGGGACGGTGGTCGCGCAGCATGCGGTAGATGAGAAGACGCGCGGCGTCCTTTTCGGCGAGGGGGACGGAGTCCTCCATGTCGAAGATCATGCAGTCCTCGTTATAAAAGCTCGCCTGGATCATGTTGACGGGATTTGTGCCGCTGACGTAAAGGCCGGTCCGTTTCAGGGAAGTCTTGTGTTCCATTACTTACCGTCCTCCCCTTTCCAGTTGAAGCCCACGCCGAGCGCACGGCACACGGCAGTCTCCGCACGGGCGCGGAGCACGCAGTCCATCGCGCCCTTGTCCTGCAGCTCGACCACCGCGTCGGTGATGTCGAACTCCTGCATGACGCTCTTCACGGTCTCGCGCATCTCATCGCCGTACTGGGCGATGACGGAACTCTCGATCTGAATGTCGATCCCGCTTGCGGGATTCGGTTTTACGGTCACCATAACGTCGCTGGATTCCAGCGTACCGGCGATGCCGGTGTTCTCCAAACGCAAGGGACTCGCCTCCTTTTCCTTGTAATACCATTCTGCAACACGTTTCCGAAAATATCAAGTACAAAAAACTTATTTCTGCATAACTTGAAAGTTATGCTAAAATGTGCTATACTCTTCGCGGTAAGGAGGCGCGTTTTTATGGAACTGCAGCAGCTTCGATACTTCAAGGCGGTCGCCGACGCGGGCAAGATCTCGGAGGCGGCAAAATCGCTGTATATCTCGTCCCCCGCGCTGAGCGCCACGATCAGCCGCCTGGAAAAGGAGCTGGACACCAAGCTCTTCACCCGCACGAACAACCGCATCCTCCTCAACCGGCAGGGTGAGATTTTGCTGGATTACGTCAATCAGGTCCTGCGGCTGCTCGGGCGCGCCGAGGCAGAGCTGAAGCAGTCGGCACAGGGCGAAAAGCAGCACCTCCAGGTCGCGGTGACGAACTCGAACCTGTGGGTCGGCCTGATCTGCGCGTTCTCGCCGGAGCATCCGGAGATCACGCTGTCATTCACCACGCTGAAGCTGTCGCAGCTCTCCGATCCCGCGGTGCTGAGCCGGTACCAGTTCCTGCTCTCCGAGCGCGGCGAGATCCCGCCGTCGCTGGCGGTGGAGTCGGTCACGCTGATCCGCGACGACCGTCCCGTGCTCGCCGTGCATCCGCAGCATCCGCTGGCGAAAAAGGCGTCCGTGCAGATCCGCGAGATCGCAGATGAAACACTGGTGCTGCCGGTGTTCGACCAGTCGCTGCACCGCATGACGTGCCAGCTGCTCGACGCGGCGGGCATCGCGCACAACAGCGCCATGGAGTGCTCGTACATGGTGCGGCGGTCGATGGTCATGGACAACCGCGGCGTTTCGTTCAGTACGCTGTGCTCCAGCAAGTATGAGGAGCAGAGTTGCCGGTACGTGCCCATCGTGGGCGTGCAGGCGAGCTGGGAGCACTGCCTTTCGTGGCCGGAGGACCACAAGCTGACCGAGGCGGAAAAGCTATTCCGCGATTTCGCCATCGCGTACTTCGAGGCGCAGAAATGACAGCATAACAAATCCGCGGCTTCCGTTGGGAAGCCGCGGATTTTGTGTTATTTCACAAGGCGCAGAAGGGCGATGGCATAGGGCGGGAACATACTCACGCCCCCAGCGCTTTTTTCAGCGCGCCCTCGACCGCGTTCGCCATGCTCAGATGTCCGCTGTCCGTCGGGTGCGTGCCGTCGACCGTGCCGGCGTAGCCGACAAGCTCGGTCAGCTGCACGTTGTCGATGAAGTACACGTTTTTATCCCCCGCCGCCAGCGCGTTTTCGTACGTCTGCCTCACGATATCGACCCGCGAGCGCGTCTTTTCGGTGATGAAATACAGTTTCGGGCGCGGCATCATGATGACCGGCACGTCGGGATGCGCCGCGCGGACCGCGAGGAACAGTTTTTCGTGCGTGTCGCGCAGATGCTCAGGCGACGGCGCGTTGTGGTCGTAGTCCAGCACGAACACGCCCATGTCCTGCGCGCAGAGATAGTCGATCATCGTCTGCTCGCCTTTCGCGCTGCCGGAAAAGCCGAGATTGCGGATATTGCAGTCAAGGCGGCGCGAGAGGATGGAAAAATACGCGCTGCCCGGGGTGGAAGCGCAGCCGCCCTGCGTGATGGACGAGCCGTAGAACAGCACCGGCTGCTCATAGCGGTAGTCCGGCGCCGGTTTCAGCGTGGAGCCCTCCTGCACGCCGATCAGCACTCTTTTGACGCCGCTGTACATCGGGAAGTTGATTGTGACCGTCTTTTCAAAACGGTCGCCGGTGTGGACCTCGTTTTCGTAGAAGTCCTCCACCTCCTTCGGCGGGACGAAGGTGCCGCAGTAGCGGTCGGTATACGCCTCGCAAGTCGCGTACAGGTCGAAGCCAGCCGACGCCGTCAGCGGCATGTGCGAAAACAGGCGAATGCCGTTCATCTCCGCGCGGATCGCGATAAAATCGCTGTCCGTCACAAAGCGGACGCGGCCGCCGGCGGTATCCACGTGGTGCGACAGCACGCCCTCGTTCACAGACTGCGCGACGTCGCGCGGCATACGGCAGTAGTGGTCGCCCTCGCGCAGCAGTCCGTAGACGCGGAACGGCGGCTGCTCGCAGTCGTAAAACACATAGCCGCGGTCGACGAGTTTTCCCTTCACCGTGAGGCGGGGATCCAATTCTTCCAGTTTCATAGCAGCACCTCCAGAAAGAAAGCAGCGGATGAATATCCGCTGCTACCATAGCGCAATTATATTTCGATGTCAAGCGTTACCGCGCCGCCATCGGCACGTACGGCGCGGCGGTCATCTCCGCGCGGTAAGCCGGACGCATGATCCTGCCGCCGGAGATCAGCTCCTCCAGCCGGTGCGCGCTCCACCCCGCGATCCGCGCGATCGCAAACAGCGGCGTGAACAGCTCGCGCGGGATGCCGAGCATGGTATAGACCAGACCGGAGTACAGATCGACGTTCGCGCACATCGGCAGCTTCCTGCCGAGCCGCTCCATCAGCAGCGGCACGCCGACGCGCTCGATGGTCTCCAGCAGCTCCAGATCGGCGGCGAAGCCGGTCTGCTCCGCCATGTCGCGGGCGTATTTGCGGATGGCGACGGCGCGGGGATCGCTCTCGGTATAGACCGCATGCCCCAGACCGTAGATCTTGCCGCTGCGGTCGCCCGCCTCCCCCGCCAGCACCTTGGTAAGCCAGCCGCGGACGGCTTCGTCGCTGCGGGAAGGCAGCTCCGATTTGGCGAAGTCGAGCATCTCCGTCACCTTGCCGTTCGCGCCGCCGTGCAGCGGTCCCTTCAGCGAGCCGACCGCCGCGGCGATCGCGCTGTAGGTGTCCGTCCCGGTCGAGGTGACGCAGCGGCAGGAGAACGTCGAATTGTTGCCGCCGCCGTGCTCGGCATGGAGCGTCAGCATCAGATCGAGCAGCTTCGCCTCGCTGTCCGTGTAGCGCTTGTCGTGGCGGATCATGCGCAGAAAATCCTCCGCCGCCGTCAGCGACGGGTCGGGGATGTGCACTGTCAGCGAATCGTCGTCGAAGATATGGCGCTTGACGGCGTAGGCGTTTGCAACGATTGTCGGAAAGCGCGCGATCAGCTCGACGGACTGCCGCAGCACGTTTTCCGGCGAAATATCGTCCGGGCGGTCGTCGTAACAGTACAGCGCGAGCACGCTGCGCTCGAGCGCGTTCATCATATTGCGCGTCGGCGCCTTGAGGATCATATCCTCAAAGAAGCCGTCCGGCAGCTTCCGCGCGTCGGTGAGGATCCGGCAGAAGTGGGAAAACCGAGCCTCGTCCGGCAGACTGCCGAACAGCAGCAGATACACCGTCTCCTCAAAGCCGAACACATCCAGCCGTCTGTGACTGTCTATAAGATCGGTCACGCGGATGCCGCGGTAGTACAGCTCGCCCGGCACGGCGACCTTGCGCTCGTCGCGGACGTAGTAGCCCTGCACGCTGCCCACGCGCGTGACGCCGACGGTGACGCCGGTGCCGTCCGCGTTGCGCAGCCCGCGCCGGACCGTGCCGCAGGCGTAATTTGCGGGATCGACGCGGTACGCCGCGGTCAGACCGCCGCAAAGATCCTGCAATTCCTTTCTTCCTTCGGTGTACATACACGTCACCCCTTTCCTTTTTCGAATGCATTTTAGCATAAAAGAAAGCAAAATGCAAGATACATTTTTGTATCTTGCATTTTGCAGACATTTTTTAATCGAAACAGTTGATTTATGAATTTTCTTTGTCAGATTTATGCAAATCCTTTGTTTTCTCCTCGTCGTGATGGAAGCGGAACTTACGCTCGTTGCCCTCGGCGAGACGCTGGATGTTGCCGCGGTGCGCCCAGACGACGATCGCCGCCGTGATGAGCGACAGCGCAAAGAGAACATAGTACGGATCCTGCTCGCGGAAGATGAAGAACGTCATCGTCGGGAACGTGACCGTGCCCGCGACCGAGCCGAGCGAGACGTAGCTCGTCAGCGCGGCGAGCAGGATGAACGTCCCCCAGCCGACCAGCGCGATGCGCCAGTCCAGCAGGATCAGCAGCGTGCCCGCGCACAGGATGCCCTTGCCGCCGCGGAATTTGTGTATATACGGATAGTTGTGCCCGACGATCACCCACAGCGCCGCCCAATAGGCGCCGTACAGACCGTGCGCGACGCGCCAGTTGAGCACGCCCGTGCCGAACCCGGCGCCGTCAAGCTGCCAGCGGAAAAGCGCTCCGCCGATCAGCACCGCAAGCACCGCCTTCAGCACGTCCACCAGCAGCACCAGCGCGATATGGCGCTTGCCGTAGACGCGGTAGAAGTTGGTCAGTCCCGCGTTCCCGCTCCCCTTTTCGCGGATGTCCTCGCCGTAGAACGTGTGCGACGTGATGATCGCGCCGTTCAGGCACCCGAGATAGTACGCCGCGACCGCCGAGACGGCGGCGACCCATACCCAAGTCCAAATCATACCGTTACCTCACATTTCGTCCTTGTCGCCCTTCTGACGGATGGTCAGCCGGATGGGCGTGCCCGTCAGTCCGAACGCGGCGCGGATCTGGTTTTCCAGATACCGCTGATACGAGAAATGGAACAGCTTTGCATCGTTGCAGAACGCCACGAAGTGCGGCGGCTTGACGCCGGTCTGCGTCATGTAGTAGATCTTCAGCCGTCTGCCCTTGTCAGTCGGCGGCTGGACGCGCGCCGTCGCGTCGGCAAGGACGGTGTTGAGCATGCCCGTGGTGATGCGCATGGCGGCTTGACTCGCCACAGCGCAGATCAGCTGAAACAGTCCCGCGACGCGCTGCCCCGTCAGCGCCGAGATGAAATGCACCGGCGCGTAGGTCATATACGACAGGTCGCGGCGGATGTCCGCCGTCAGCTTGTCCATGGTCTTGTCGTCTTTTTCGACCGCGTCCCACTTGTTGACCACGATGATCGACGCCTTGCCCGCCTCGTGCGCGACGCCCGCGATCTTGGTATCCTGCTCGGTGACGCCCTCATTTGCGTCGATCAGGATCAGGCACACATCCGCGCGCTCGACCGCGGCGACGGCGCGGAGATTGGAGTATTTTTCGACGGCGTCGTCGATCTTCGACTTGCGGCGCATGCCGGCGGTGTCGATGAAGCAGAACTTGCCGTACTCGTTTTCAAAATAGCTGTCGATGGCGTCGCGCGTGGTGCCCGCCATATCGGAGACGATCACGCGGTTTTCCCCGAGGATGCGGTTGACGAGGCTGGACTTGCCGACGTTCGGCTTGCCGATGACGGCGACGCGGATGACGTCGTCGTCCTCTGCTTCTTCCTCTGCGGGCGGAAAATGATCGGTGCAGAAGTCCAGCAGGTCGCCCGTTCCGTGCCCGTGCATGGCGGAGGTCTCGATGGGATCGCCGAGACCGAGCCCGTAAAATTCGTAGATGTCCGGGTTGACGGCGCCGACGCCGTCGCACTTGTTGACCGCCACGACGACCGGCTTCTTTGACCGCTTGAGCATATTCGCCACGTCGGCGTCCGCCGCGGTCATGCCGACGCGCACGTCCACGACCATGATGATGACGTCCGCCGTCTCGATGGCGATCTCCGCCTGCTTGCGCATGAAGAGCAAAATCTCGCTGTCGGTATTCGGCTCGATGCCGCCGGTGTCCACAAGGTCAAAGACGCGGCCGTTCCATTCACATTCGCCGTAGATGCGGTCGCGGGTGACGCCGGGCGTATCCTCGACGATGGCGGCGCGGCGTCCGGTGAGTTTGTTGAAGAGCATGGACTTGCCGACGTTCGGCCGTCCGACGATCGCCACAAGCGGCTTTGCCACTGCGGTCACCCCTTTCGTTTGTTTCTTCGTCTATTATCGCATGAAAGCGCGGCGCGGTCAATGGGGATTTTGGTTTTTTTCGCGGCGCGGCATGGAGTGAAATGCGTTTTCAAAAAGGGATTGCTTTTGTATTCGGATCGCTTATACTGTTTACGGAAGAAGCAACTCCTGCATGAGCATCGGCACCGCCGGAAGGGCCCGAAGCGCATTACGCGCAGCAGGTTGCTTCTTTCTTTTGTTTTGCAAAAAGTCTACCGCACAAAAAACCTCCACCTTTGGGGGAGGTGCCGAGCGAAGCATGGCGGAGGGGGTCACACGGCAGTATCGTGCTGCGGCGTTCACCCCCTCAGGCGCTTCGCGCGGTAGATTGTCAAGCAAGTGCAACACCTGAATTATCAAAAAAGACTTCATTGGGGGTACGCCAACCGAGACGCTTGCGCGGTCT
>JAFSXP010000128.1 GCA_017443965.1 Oscillospiraceae bacterium | reverse complement strand
GGATCGCCGCCGTGTTCGCCGCAGATGCCCATGTGCAGCTCCGGACTCGTCTGTTTGCCGAGCTTGACCGCCATCTCCATCAGGCGGCCGACGCCGTTCTGATCCAGACGGGCAAACGGGTCGTTCTCGTAGATCTTATTATCGTAGTAGGCGTTGAGGAACTTGCCGGCGTCGTCGCGGCTGAAGCCGAACGTCATCTGCGTCAGGTCGTTCGTACCGAAGCAGAAGAACTCAGCATACTTCGCGATGGCGTCCGCCGTCAGCGCGGCACGCGGAATCTCGATCATCGTGCCGACTTCGTACTTCAGTTCGACGCCTGCGGCTTTGATCACTTCGTCCGCGGTGGCAACGACGATGTCTCGCACGAACTTGAGTTCGGTATCGTCGCCGACCAACGGGATCATGATTTCCGGTTTGATCTTCCAATCCGGGTGCTTCTTCTGCACGTTGATCGCTGCCTGCACGACGGCACGCGTCTGCATCTTGGCGATTTCCGGATAGGAGACGGCAAGACGGCAGCCACGGTGACCCATCATCGGGTTGAACTCATGCAGACCGGCGATGATCGCCTTGATCGTTTCAACGGACTTGCCCTGCGCCTTTGCCAGCGCGGCGATATCCGCCTCTTCCGTCGGCACAAACTCGTGCAGAGGAGGATCGAGGAAGCGGATGCAGACCGGCGTGCCTTCCAGCGCCTCGTACAGCGCCTCGAAGTCCGCCTGCTGCATCGGCTCGATCTTATCCAGCGCCGCCTCGCGCTCTTCCACGGTGTCCGCGCAGATCATCTCGCGGAACGCGGCGATGCGGTCGGCGTCGAAGAACATATGCTCTGTGCGGCAAAGACCGATGCCCTCGGCGCCCAGCTCGCAAGCCTTGCGGGCGTCACGCGGGGTGTCGGCGTTCGTGCGGACGCGCAGCACGCGGTACTTGTCCGCCCAGCCCATGATGCGCTCGAACGTGCCGGCGATGGTGGCGTCGACCGTCGGGATGATGCCGTCGTAGATGTTGCCGGTGGTGCCGTCGATGGAGATGGGATCGCCCTCACGGAACGTCTTGCCCGCCAGCTCGAACTTCTTGTTTTCCTCGTCCATCTTGATGTCGCCGCAGCCGGAGACGCAGCATTCGCCCATGCCGCGCGCCACGACCGCCGCGTGGCTGGTCATGCCGCCGCGCACGGTCAGGATGCCCTGCGCCGCCTTCATGCCGGTGATGTCCTCGGGGGACGTCTCCAGACGGACCAGCACGACCTTTTCGCCGCGCTCTTTCCATGCCACCGCGTCCTCGGCGGTGAACACGATCTTACCGGCGGCAGCGCCGGGGGACGCGCCCAGACCCTTGCCCAGCGGCGTCGCCGCCTTCAGCGCGGTCGCGTCGAACTGCGGGTGCAGCAGCGTGTCCAGGTTGCGAGGGTCGATCATCATGACGGCCTGCTGCTCGGTGATCATCTTCTCGTCCACCAGATCGCAGGCGATCTTCAGCGCCGCCTGCGCGGTGCGCTTGCCGTTGCGGCACTGCAGCATGTAGAGCTTGCCGTTTTCCACGGTGAACTCCATGTCCTGCATGTCGCGGTAGTGGTTTTCCAGCTTGTCGCAGACGTCGACGAATTCCTTGTACGCCTCGGGGAACTTCTCCGCCATCTGCACGATGGGCATCGGGGTACGAACGCCGGCGACGACGTCCTCGCCCTGCGCGTTGGTCAGGAACT
>JAFSXP010000127.1 GCA_017443965.1 Oscillospiraceae bacterium | reverse complement strand
GTCGGGCTGCAATATGGAGACTTTGAGATCGCGCAGATTGATCTTGAACAGCAGATGATCGTTTCCAAACGACGCCGCAGAGTGCGTTAAAAGTGTTACCCATGTGCTTGGACAAAGTGTTACCCATGTCGGTCTTGACAGGGGACGCCGCGCCCTACAAACGCAGAGACTTGCAAGTATGCGCTGCACCAAAACCTCCACCTCTGGGGGAGGTGCCGAGCGAAGCGAGGCGGAGGGGGGCACACAGCAGGATCGATACTGCCGTTTCACCCACTCCGGCACGGCTTCGCCGCGCCACCTCTCCCAAAGGGAGAGGTTTTTTCGCGGGGATACTGTCCGTCTTATCGCTTCGTCCACGTGGCGGGCGTCAGCGTGATCAGCAGCGGGAAGATCTCCAGTCTGCCCAGCAGCATCGCAAAGGACAACAGCAGCTTCGAGCCGTCGGAATACAGCGCGTAGTTGCGCGCCGGTCCGACGATGGAAAGCCCCGGTCCGATGTTGTTGAAGCACGCCGCCGCCGCGCTGAAATTGCTCAGGAAGTTGAATTCCGGCTCCAGACAGAGAAACAGCACGATCAGCGAGAAGCACGCCACGTACACGATCAGGTACGTGCTCACGCTGTGCAGCGTGGAAATGTCCACAGTCTTGCCCTCGAAATGCGCCCGCGTGACAGACCGCGGATGCACCAGCCGCATCAGCTCGCGCTTCGCGCTCTTCAGAAGCAGCACCACGCGCGAGACCTTGATGCCGCCGCCGGTCGAACCGGCGCACGCGCCGATGAACATCAGCCCGAGCAGGATCGCCTTGGAGAACAGCGGCCACGAATCGAAGTCGAACGTGGAAAAACCGGTCGTCGTCATGATGGAAGACACCTGGAACGCCGCGTGGCGCAGCGCCTCGGCGAACGAATCGTACATATGCAGGATATTTGTGCTGATGAGCATGACCGACACGGCGAACAGCGCCAGATACGCCCACAGCTCCGTGCTCTTCGCCACCGAGCGGAAGCGGCGGATCAGCAGCAGGAAGTACAGGTTGAAGTTCACGCCGAACAGCAGCATGAACACCGTGATGATCCACTGCAGATACGGGCTGTACGACGCGATGGAGTCCGACTTGATGCCGAAGCCGCCGGTACCGGCGGTGCCGAACGAGTGCACCACGCTGTCAAATAGCGGCATGCCGCCCGCGAGCAGCAGAATGATCTCCAGCACGGTCATGGCGATATAGATCCTGTACAGGATACGCGCCGTGTCCTTCGCCCGCGGGACGAGCTTGCCCACCACGGGGCCGGGCATCTCCGCGCGCATGATGTGGATCGAACGGTCGCTCATGCCAGGGACGATCGCCATGGCGAAGACCAATATGCCCATGCCGCCGACCCAGTGCGTGAAGCTGCGCCAGAACAGCAGCGAACGCGACATCACCTCGACGTTCGGCACGATGGAAGCGCCCGTCGTGGTGAAGCCGCTGACCGTCTCGAAAAACGCGTCAACGTAGCGCGGGATCTCGCCGGAGATCACGAACGGCAGCGCGCCGACCGCGGACAGCAGCAGCCAGCTCAAAGCCACGATGACAAAGCCGTCCTTCGCGTAGATCGTGTGATCACGCGGGCGGAACACGCGGTTCAGCGCCCAGCCCAGCGCCAGCGCGACCGCCAGCGCGACGACGATCGGCGTCGTCGGCTCGCTTCGGTAAAGCGCCACGCCCAGCGGCAGGCACAGCATCGCCGCCTCGCTGAGCAGCACCTTGCCGACCGTGGAAAATACCATTTTGTGATTCATGTTTTCCTCACCTTATGACGTCCGCCAGATCGCGAAGACGCTCCGCAGCCGCGATCACCACCGCGTGATCGCCCGCGGAAAGCACGTCGTCGCCGGACGGCAGGATCGTTTTGCGTCCGCGCAAAATGCCCGCGATCAG
The DNA here is from genome assembly GCA_017443965.1 of Oscillospiraceae bacterium. Classification (GTDB taxonomy): domain Bacteria; phylum Bacillota; class Clostridia; order Oscillospirales; family Oscillospiraceae; genus RGIG3566. The sequence continues at coordinate 710 of JAFSXP010000127.1, read as the reverse complement.
CACGCTGCGCTTGATCGGCATATCCTTCAGCGGCGTTTCGAGATACGGGAAATCCGCCCCGACCGTGAATTCCAGCGCCTCGGCGCGCCCGTCCATCAGCTTATACAGCGTCTCGACGGCGCTGCCGCCCGCGTTTTCCAGCGCGCGGACGTACTGCACCAGCACGTCCGAGATGATGCGCCGCGGCGACAGGATGTTCTCAAGCCCGATATCGTCCGCGATCGCGCCCAGCTCGTTGCGGTTGACCTTGGCGATCACGCGCGTCACCTTCTGCGACTGCGCGTAGAACGCGATCAGGATATTCTGCTCGTCCATGCCGGTCAGCGACGCGAACGCGTCCATTTCGGAAAGCCCCTCTTCCGCGAGAAGCTCCGGCTGCGCGCCGTCGCCGCAGATCATCACCGCCTTCGGCAGCGCCTCGCAGAACGATTCGCAGCGGGTGCGTTCGCGCTCGATGATCTTCACGTCCGCGCCGCTTGATAAAAGCATCCGCGCGAGATAGTACGCCGTCGTGCTGGCGCCCAGCAGCAAAATGCGCTTCGCCTGTTTCTGCTGCGCGCCCAGCAGTTTCATCAGTTTCTGCAGTTCCTGCGGCGCGGCGGTCACGCCGATGCGGTCGCCCGCGGCAAGCGTGAAACTGCCGTCGGGGATGACGACCTCGTCGCCGCGGTGCACCACGCACACCAGATACTCCGCGGGGTATTTTTTGC
>JAFSXP010000126.1 GCA_017443965.1 Oscillospiraceae bacterium | reverse complement strand
GCCTTTTCCACCATATCCTCGATACGGGTGGGGTGGATGCGTCCGTCGGCGATCAGCTTTTCCAGCGCACGGCGGGCGATCTCACGGCGGACGGGATCGAACGAGGAGACCGTGATCGCCTCCGGCGTGTCGTCGATGATCAGATCGACGCCGGTGACGGTCTCCAGCGTGCGGATGTTGCGTCCCTCGCGGCCGATGATGCGGCCCTTCATCTCGTCGTTCGGCAGGGGAACGACGGACACGGTCGTCTCGGCGGCGTGATCGGCGGCGCAGCGCTGGATGGCGGTTGCGATGATCTCGCGCGCGGTCTGATCCGCCTCATCCTTCATCTGCGTCTCGATCTCCTTGATCTTGACGGCGGTCTCATGCCGCACTTCCTCTTCGACGTTGCGCAGCAGGTACGCCTTGGCGTCCTCCTGGCTCAGACCGGAGATCTTTTCCAGCATTTCCAGCTGGCTGCGCTTGATCGCGGCGACCTCCGCCTGCTGCTGCTGTACTGCCTCGACCTTTTTGGCGAGGTCCTCTTCTTTTTTCTCGTGCGCGTCGAGCTTCTTGTCGAGGGATTCCTCCTTCTGCTGCAGACGGCGCTCCTGACTCTTCAGGTCGGCGCGGCGCTCTTTGTTTTCGCGCTCGAATTCCGCGCGGGACTTGTGGATCTCGTCCTTTGCTTCGAGCAGCATTTCGCGTTTTTTGCTCTCTGCCGATTTGATGGATTCGTTGATGATACGCTTGGCTTCTTCCTCGGCGCTGCCGATCTCCTTCTCCGCGGTGCGTTTGCGAACTGCCTGTCCCACAAAGAAGAAGATGATACCGCCGACAACAAAACCTGCGACACACAGGATAATTGCCAATGTCGTCATGTTGTGCCGGTACACCTCCTAAAATTCGCTGTTTGGTTGACGGTTTACGATCGAATAAGCAAAGGCGGTCAGGGCGTATGTCCATATTCCGCCACACTAATCCTTATATATCATAGCGTTTCCGGCGGAGCCTGTCAAGGCGAAAACGGAAAAAATCGGAAAATAATCCGTGTCGCTCGGTGAAAAACAGGCGTGTCCGCGCTTGACAAAAATTTACACGGTGTTATATTGAGATTAAGAATCAAAAAGGGGGGCTTCTCCGTGGAAAACACGAAAAAGATCACGATCATCGGCGACGTGATGTGCGAGCCGCCGCTTTTCGAGCAGGTGTCGGCGGCAGACGGAACATACGACTTTCTGCCGGTCTTCGCGCCGCTGAAAAAGCTGCTTTCGGAGGCGGACTACGTCATCGCCAATCTTGAGACGCCGCTGGCTGGCGAGGAGGCGGGCTACACCGCGACCATGGTGTCGTTCAACACGCCGGATGCGATCGCCGAAACGCTGAAGGAGATCGGCGTGGACATGGTGTCCACCGCCAACAATCACTGCACCGACCGCGGCATGGAGGGCCTCGTGCGGACGGTCAAGACGCTTGACCGCATCGGGCTTGCCCACACCGGCACCTATGCCGATCCCGCCGAGACCGACCGCATCGGCTATTTCACCGTCGGCGATACGAAGCTGGCGCTGCTGGCGTACACCACGTCGAATAACGGCAAGGTGCGTCTGACCGAGCAGGACGAAAAGCAGGTCAACATGCTGCGTCCGAGCCACGGCAACAAGGCGACGAAGCCGAAGCCGAAGGTGCTGACGGACGTGCAGGCGTTTATCGAGGAGACGTTCGGGCGCAAGCCGGACTGGTACGAGACCGTCAAGCTCACCCGTGCGCTCGGGCTGAAGATCGCGTATGCAGACAGCGCGCTGGAGCCGGAGAAGTGGGAAAAATATCTCGCGCATCTGGATGAAGAGGTCAAAGAGGCAAAGAAGAACGCCGACGTGGTGCTGTTTATGCCGCACACCGGCGGGCAGTTCAACGTCGAGCCGGGCTGCGCGTCGCAGTACTTTATCTACCGCGCGGCGCAGATGGGCGTCGACGCGATCCTTGCGGCGCATTCGCACACCACGCAGAAGGCGGAATACTACTGCGGCGTGCCGTGCTTCTACTCGCTCGGCAACGTCACCATGTGGCCGCACTCGGCGTATTCCGAGCGCGACACGCTGCCGGAATACGGTCTGGCGGCGCACCTTTACACGGCGGGCGGAAAAATCGTCAGGACCGCGTATTCCATCTTCAAGATGGATCAGGACGAGGGCAGACCGCTTCGCGTCGTGCCGGTCGACGAGCTGTACAATGAGCTGACCGACGACGCGGAAAAGGCGCAGCTCGAAGCCGAGGTCGCAAGCATCGTCGCGCGCGTCGGCGGCAGCGAGCCGGAGGACAAAACCATTCAGAGAGAGTATGTGCTGTGAGGAACGAAATGGAAACGCAAACGAAGCGCCGTGATCGGGCGCTTCCGATCGCGGCAATGCTGGTTGCCAACACGATCTACGGCGTCGGATATATGTTCGAGCGCATGGCGCTGCTCGCCGAGGGCAGCACGCCGCTTGTGCTTTTATCGTCGCGGTTTCTGATATCCGCCGTCATTCTGGTGCTGATCGCGGTGTTCAGCGGTCTGCGCGTGTCGCTGCACGGGCGTCCGCTCCGTCCGCTGCTGATTTTGATGATCGCGGAGCCGGTTTTTTACGTGTTCGAGACGTACGGCATCCACTATACCAACGCCACGTTCGGCGGCGTCGCCTCGTCGGCGGTGCCGGTGTTTTCGATCCTGCTGGCGGCGATCTTCCTGCACGAATATCCGCGCTGGTATCAGCTGGTGTTCTGTGCGCTGCCGGTCGCCGGCGTGGCGCTGATGGCGATCTCCGGCAACGAGATCGGCGTCGTCAGCCCGATCGGCGTGGTGATGCTTGCGCTGTCGTGCCTGACGGCGGCGGCATACAAGACGGAAAACCGCTACGCGGCGCGGACGTTCTCGCCGCTGGAACGCGCGCTGGCGATCACGCTTTTCGCGGCGTTCGCGTTCACCGTCGCGGCGCTTGTCTCGGTGCGGTTCGATCTGAAGACCTATATCCGCCCGTGGACGCAGACGCAGTTCGTGCTGCCGGTGCTGGAGCTGGGCGTGATGTCCTCGATCGTCGCCATGCTGCTGATCAACTACGCCGCGGGCAAGGTGTCCGTCATGCGGATGTCGGTCTTCGGCGCGATCATGACGGTCGTGTCGGCGGTCTCCGGCGTGCTGTTCCTCGGCGAGCCGATGCCGCCGATGTCCATTGTCGGCGCGGCGCTTGCCGTGGTCGGCGTGTGGCTGGTCAATCTCCCGCCGCGGGAAAAGAAACACGAGGGATAAACGATGCAAGTGACGAAAAAATTACAGCCGCAGGCGTTCTTTTACTGGTTTGAGGCGATCAGCCGCATACCGCACGGCTCGGGCAAGGAGCAGAAGCTCGCCGCGTGGCTGGCGGAATTTGCCGACGCGCGTTCGATCCCGTGCGAGACCGACGAGGCGGGGAACGTCTTTATGACGCTGCCTGCCTCCCGGGGTTATGAGAATGAGCCGCCCATCCTGCTGCAGGCGCACATGGACATGGTCTGGAAGAAAGACGACGGCGTGCGCTTCCATTTTGAGAAAGACGCGATCCGCCTGCGGATCGAGGGCGATCATCTGACCGCCGACGGCACCACGCTCGGCGCGGACAACGCCGTCGGCATGGCGACGATGCTGGCGCTGGCGGACGATCCCGCCATCCCGCATCCGCCGCTGGAACTGCTTTTCACCGTGGAGGAGGAGACCGGGCTGCACGGCGCGCGGAAATTCGACAAATCGCGCATCCGCGCCCGCCGCATGCTGAATATGGACTGCGGCTATACCGACGTCCTCTGCGTCAGCAGCGCGGGCAAGATCTCGGGCGCGATCGACCGGACGTTTGCGGTCTCGCCGTGCTCCGGCGCGACGGAGCTTGCGGTCACGGGCGGCTTTTCCGTGCATCTTGCGCACATCGCAAAGGCGGAGCACGCCTGTGTGAACAACATCGTGGGCGCGCTGCTGCGGGATATGGCGTGCCGTCTCGTGTCGCTCACCGCGCCGACGCACAACAGCCTTGCCGCCGTGACGGCGGTGGTCTGCGGCGCGGACCGCGCGGAGCTTCGGCGCCGCATGACGCAGATGCAGGAAAAATACCGCGCGACAAATCCGGAGCTGGCGCTGACGCTTTCGGACGCGCCGGACGGCGATGCGCTGAGCGAGCAGGATACGCAGCTTATCGCGGCGGCGCTTTGCACCGTGCGCGGCGGCAACTACAGCCCCACGCCGGACAGGATCACGACCTCCGGCGCGCTGCGCGGTCTGAAGCTGGAGGGCGGCGTGTTCCACGCCACCGTGATGGCGCGCTCACTCAGCGATCCGGACGCGGAGCGCGTGTTTGCCGCATGGCGCAGAGAGCTGCGCGAATACGGCTTTGAGCTGCGCGAGACCGACCGCTATCCCGCATGGCCGGAGCGGGACATCTCGCCGCTGCGCGGGAAATTCGAGCGCGCGCATAAGCGCCTTCTCGGCACGGACGTGACGTACTCGCGCGCCATGGGCGGCACCGACGCCGGCGTGATCGTCGGCGCGATCCCGGACATGGATACGGTCGGCTACGCGCCGTCTTCCTACGGCGCGCATACGACCGCGGAGCATTTGGAGATTTCACAGGTGCAGCCGTTCTGGGACGTGCTGCTGGCTGTTTTGGCGGAAAAGGAAGGAGAGCTTGCATGAAACTGATCTACGACAAACCGCAATCGCAGGGTGTGGAAAATGCGCTCAGGCGCGCAAAACAGATGGTGCAGTTCCGCTGGACGCCGGTCAGGCGCTTTCCGCAGATCATGCGCGTCTGCACGCCCGGCGAGGAGCCTTCGCAGCATCATACGAACTTTATTCTGAACAATCTGCCGCAGTACGGTCTGCCGTATTCGTCCGTGCGCATCCATGAAAAATACATCGGCTTCAACGTCTCGTTTGAGACGTTTGTGACCGCGCTGCACGACCCGCGCAGCATCCTCTACACCGCGCCGCAGCACTGGCTGGGCAAGGGCATGGCGCCGTTTTACGGCACGGTCTGCTCGGCGTTCGTCAGTTACGTCTGCGATCTGCCGTACCGCGTGCAGTGCCAGACGTGGACGTCGCTGCCGGGCATCACGCCGATCCCGAGCGACGATCTGGACAAGCTGCAGCTTTGCGATATCCTGCTGTGCGACAAATCTCCCGAACACATCATGATCGTCACGGGCATCGGGCGCGACGCACAGGGACATGTGCAGCGCGTCGAGGTCTCGGAGGAGACCAATCCGCAGTGCCGCTGCCTCGACTATACGCCCGAGGAGCTGCGCCTGTGTTATCTGGACAATCCGAGATGGCACTTTTTCATCTACCGCTACGCGGGCATCCGTGACGTCACCTATACGCCAAGTCCCTTCGTGTACGTAGGCGGCGATCCCGACCTGCCCGCGCCGCAGTATAATCCGTCGCTGCAGGCGAATTACGGCGAAAAGGCGAACTACGAGCGCAGCGAGAAGGTGATCCTGAACGTCCTGGAAGACGGCTGGGACGAGATCGCCGTCACGCTGCCCGACGGCACGGAAAAAACGCTGCCGATCCGCGATATGGCGGCGTCGCTGACGCCGACGCAGGCGGGGTATTACAGCGCGGTCTGCCGCGCGGGAAGCCGCGTCAGCGAGCCGACGCACTGGGCGGTCACCGATATGAAGCTCCGCGGCGAAAAGACGGTCTTCGCGCCGAACGAGCCGCTCCGTCTGACGGTGGATAATCCCACGGGCGACGCGGCGTTCGCCTTTATCATCAACAACTATCAGTACAACGGCAAAAAGCAGGGCTTTTTGCCCGCTCCCACGGCGCACGGCGCGGTCGAGCTGCCCGGGCTTCCGGTCGGCGAGTACATGGCGTTCGTCGTCGCGAAGAACGATTACGGCTGTTATCGCTCGACGCGACTGCACTTCACGGTGGAGGAATAACGCAAATACCGCTTGACAGATTGAAAAACAGCGAGTATATTAGGATTAACCGAAAAAGGGAGTAAGAAAGTATGAAACAGCGCTGCTTTACCGCATATTACTTTTACTTTACTGACGCAAAACGGTAAGGGTAATTTGTGTTGCGCTGAATGGATCGCGATCATGCCGCACAGGTTACGCCTGTGCGGCGTTTCGTTTAAGGAGGAAGACCTATGATCGTTGTACTGAAGCACGGCGTTTCGCCGGAAAAGAGAGATCAGCTGATCGCGTGGCTGGAAAACCTCGGACTGCGCATCCACGTCTCGGACGGGGACTATCAGACCGTTCTCGGTCTGATCGGCGACGTGTCGGTCGTGGATATGGACTTAGTCGCCAGTCTGGAGATCGTCGACACGGTCAAACTGGTGTCCGAGCCGTTCAAGTGCTGCAACCGGCAGTTCCATCCCGACGATCTGATCGTCGAGGTCGGCTCCGTCAGGATCGGCGGCGGCAATTTCGCCATGATCGCGGGACCCTGCTCCGTGGAGACGGAGGAGCAGATCGTCGCGGTGGCAAAGGCGGTCAAGGCGTCGGGCGCGCAGCTTCTGCGCGGCGGCGCGTTCAAGCCGCGCACGTCGCCGTATGACTTCCAGGGACTGAAGGGCACGGGCATCGAGCTTCTGAAGATCGCCCGCGCCGAAACGGGACTGCCCATCGTCACCGAGGTGATGAGCGCGCACGATCTGCCGCTTTTCGAGGACGTGGATGTCATCCAGATCGGTGCGAGAAATATGCAGAACTTCGACCTTCTGCGCGAGGCTGGCAAGCTCGGCAGACCGATCCTGCTCAAGCGCGGCATGGCGAACACGCTCAAGGAGCTGCTGATGAGCGCCGAGTATATCATGGCGAGCGGCAACGAGCGCGTGATCCTCTGCGAGCGCGGCATCCGCACGTTCAGCGACTACACGCGCAACACGCTCGATCTTTCCGCGGTGTCGGTGCTGCACGAGCTGACGCATCTGCCCGTCATCGTCGATCCCAGCCACGCCACGGGCGTCGCGCGCTATGTGCCGCCGATGGCGCTTGCCGCCGCCGCCGCGGGCGCGGACGGCCTCATTATCGAGGTGCACAACGATCCCATGCACGCGCTGTGCGACGGCGCACAGTCGCTTCGTCCGGAGGAGTACGACGCGCTGGCGAAGAAGATCCGCGCCGTGCGGGAGGCGATCCGATGACGGTCGGGATCGTCGGGCTCGGGCTGATCGGCGGCTCGTTCGCCATGGCGTATCACGACGCCGGCCGGCGCGTGCTCGCCTGTGACCGCGACCGCTCCACGCTGGATTTCGCCATGATGCGCGGCGCGGTCGACGGCGAGCTGACGGGAGACAACGCACGTGAATGCGATCTGATCCTGCTTGCCATCTACCCCGAGGCGTCGATCGAATGGCTGCGGCAAAACGCGGCAAAAATCGAAAAGAACACCGTCGTGATCGACGCCTGCGGCACCAAGCGCGTGGTCTGCGCCGCGTGCTTCCCGCTGGCGGAGCAGTACGACTTTACCTACGTCGGCGGGCATCCGATGGCGGGCACGCACAATTCCGGCTTCAAGTATGCCCGCGGCGACCTGTACCGCGGCGCGCCGATGGTCATTGTGCCGCCGGTGTACGACGACATCGAGCTGCTGGACCGCGTGAAAGGTCTGCTTTCTCCGGCGGGCTTCGGCGCGTTCCACGTCACTACGGCGGAAAAGCACGACGAGATCATCGCGTTCACCTCGCAGATGGCGCACGTCGTCTCGAACGCCTATATCAAAAGTCCCACGGCGCGCTCGCACAAGGGCGTGTCGGCGGGCAGCTACAAGGATCTCACGCGCGTCGCGTGGCTCAACCCGCAGATGTGGGCGGAGCTGTTTCTGGAGAACAAAGACAATCTCCTGCACGAGTTGGACGTCCTGATCGCCAGCCTTCAGCAGTACCGCGAGGCGCTGACGCAGGACGATATGCCGCGGCTGATCGCCCTGCTGGATGAGGGACGCCGCATCAAAGAGGAGGTCGACGGCAGATGACCAAGGTGCGCGTAGACGCTTCCCGCGCCTATGACATCGTAATAGAGCGCGGTCTTCTGGACCGCGCGGGCGAATACATCCGCGCGGCGACCGGCGCGAAAAAGGCGGTCGTCGTCACGGACGCGAACGTCGCCGCGCTCTATCTCGAGCGTGTGTGCGCGTCGCTTCGCGCGGTGGGGCTGGAGACCGAAACGTTTACGGCGCAGGCGGGCGAGGGCGCAAAAAGCCTCGCCGTCTACGGCGAGCTGCTGGAATTTCTTTCGCGCGGCGGTCTGACGCGCACCGACACGCTCGTCGCGCTCGGCGGCGGTGTGATCGGCGACCTGACGGGCTTTGCCGCGGCGACCTATCAGCGCGGGACCGGCTTCGTGCAGCTCCCCACAACGCTGCTCGCCGACGTGGATTCGTCGGTCGGCGGCAAGACGGCGGTCAATCTGCCCACGGGCAAAAACCAGGTCGGCTGCTTCTACCAGCCGCATCTGGTGCTCTGCGACCCCGACGCGCTCGGCACGCTGCCGGATGAGCAGTACCGCTGCGGCTGCGCGGAGGTCATCAAATATGGTGTGCTGGGAAACGAAGCGTTTTTTGAGGAACTGAAAACGCCGGTATCCGAGCAGGTTGAGCACGTCATCGAAACGTGCGTGAAGATGAAGCGCGAGCTTGTCATGCGCGACGAATTTGACCGCGGCGCGAGGCAGCTTCTCAATCTGGGACATTCGTTCGGGCACGCGGTCGAAGCGTGCAGCGATTTTACGATCCTGCACGGGCAGGCGGTCGCCGTCGGCATGGCGATGATCGCAAGAGCCGCGGCGAAGCGGGGCTTCTGCACGCAGGAGACTGCTTCGCGGATCGTTTCGCTTTTGCAGCGGTATAAGCTTCCCACCGAGACGGATTTCACGGCGGCGGAGCTGTTTGCCGCGGTCGGCGCGGACAAAAAGCGGACCGGCGCGACGATGCATCTCGTCGTGCCGGAAGAAATAGGCAAATGCCGTATCGTGCCCGTGCCGTTTTCGGACGTGCGCGGCTGGCTGCAGGACGGAGGCGCAAGATGAACGTCACCATCCCGCGCGGGCCGCGAAGCGGCGCCGTCACGATCCCGCCGAGCAAATCGCAGGCGCACCGTCTGCTGATCCTCGCCGCGCTCGGTGCGCAGAAGACGAGCATCGTCTGCGGCGGACGCTCGGACGACATCGACGCGACGATCCGCTGCCTCCGCGCGCTCGGCGCGGAGCTTGAAACTCGCGGTGAGACGATCGAAGTTACGCCGATCCGCGCCGTGCCGCAGGGGGAATGCCTTCTCGACTGCGGCGAAAGCGGCTCCACGCTGCGCTTTCTGCTGCCGGTCGCGGCGGCGCTCGGCGCAAACGCGGTCTTTCACATGGCGGGCAGACTGCCCGACCGTCCGCTCGCGCCGCTCGACGCGCAGCTCATTTCGCACGGCGTCACGCTTTCGCGCGACGGCGACACGCTGCGCTGCAAAGGGCGGCTGACGGCGGGCGCATACACGCTGCCCGGCGACGTGTCCTCGCAGTACATCACGGGACTGCTGCTGGCGCTGCCGCTGCTCTCCGGCGTCAGCACACTGACGGTCACGGGTAAAATCGAATCCGCGCCGTATATCGCCATGACCGAGGATGCGCTGCACCTTGCGGGCGTGGGGTTTGCGAAAAACGGCGATACCTATACGATCCCCGGCGGTCAGCGGGCGTCGCTGCCGACGCTTCGCGTTGAGGGCGACTGGTCGAACGCCGCGTTCTTCCTGTGCATGGGCGCGCTGTCGGACTGCGGCGTCACGGTGCGCGGACTGAATGTAAGCTCCTCGCAGGGCGACCGCGCGATCGTGAAGCTGCTGCGCGCGTTCGGCGCGCAGGTCACGGAGGATGCGGACGCCGTCACCGTGCGCCGCGGCACGCTCCGCTCCGTCACGGTCGACGCCGCGCCGATCCCCGACCTGATCCCCGCGGTCAGCGTCCTTGCCGCCGCGGCGGAGGGGAAAACGCGCATCGAAAACGCCGCGCGCCTGCGGCTCAAGGAATCCGACCGCCTTGCCACTACGACCGCGCTGCTGCGCGCGCTGGGCGCGGACGTCACGGAAAAGCCGGACGGACTTTCGATCCGCGGCGGGCTTCTCCGCGGCGGCGAGATCGATTCTTACGGCGATCACCGCATCGCCATGTCGGCGGCGGTCGCCGCCTGCGCCTGCGGCGGCGGCGTGACCGTGCGCGGCGCGGAATGCGTCAAAAAATCCTATCCCGCGTTTTGGGAGGACTTCTCACGATTAACGGGAGGTACGATATGAGCAGCACTTACGGCGAAAACCTGCGCGTGACGGTCTTCGGGCAGTCCCATTCGCCCGCCGTCGGCGTGACGGTGGAGGGGTTCCCGGCGGGCTTCCGCGCCGATCTTGACGCGCTGCAGCGGTTTCTTGACCGCCGCGCCCCGGGCAGAAACGAATACTCCACCGCGCGCAGGGAAGCGGACGTGCCGGAATTCCTGTCCGGTCTCAAAGCAAACGTCACCTGCGGCGCGCCGCTGACGGCGATCTTACGCAACGCGGACACGCGCTCGCAGGACTATGACGGTCTTCTGACCGTGCCGCGTCCCGGTCACGCGGACTACACCGCTGCTGTCAAATTCGGCGGTGCGCAGGATCACGCGGGCGGCGGGCACTTTTCCGGCCGTCTGACCGCACCGCTCTGCGTGGCGGGCGGACTTTGCCTGCAATGGCTTAAGCAGCGCGGCGTCACCGTGATCTCGCGCATCGCGGAGATCGGCGGCGTCCCCGACGAGGGCGAACTGACTGCTTCGACCGCGGATAAAGAATTCCCGACGGTCTCCGACGCGGCGGGCGCGAAGATGCGCGAGCGCATCGCCGCGGCGAAGGCCGACGGCGACAGCGTCGGCGGCGTGATCGAGGTCGCGGTGCTGGGACTTCCGGCGGGGCTGGGCGATCCGATGTTCGGCGGCATGGAAAACCGCATCGCGCAGATCGTGTTCGGCGTGCCGGCGGTCAAGGGACTGGAATTCGGCGCGGGCTTCGCGCTCGCCCGCATGAGGGGCAGCGAGGCGAACGACCCGTTCTGTGTGGAAAACGGACAGGTGCGCACGGCGACGAACCGCTGCGGCGGCATCCTGGGCGGCATCACGGACGGCATGCCGCTGCGCTTCCGCGCCGCGGTCAAGCCGACGCCGTCTATCGCAAAGCAGCAGCAGAGCGTCAATTTGCAGACGCTTTCACCCGAGACGCTCGCCGTGCGCGGGCGGCACGACCCGTGCATCGTCCCGCGCGCCGTTCCCGTGATGGAAGCGGCGGCGGCGATCGCGGTCACAGACGCATTTTTGGCAGGAGGGAAATAGGATGGATCTGAAGGAATACCGCGCGGAGATCGACAAATTGGACAAGGAGCTTGTCTCGGTCTTCTCCAAGCGGATGGACGTCGCCGCGGGCATCGCGGGGTACAAAAAAGAGCACGCGCTGCCGGTCTATGACGGCGCGCGTGAGCGCGAAAAACTGCTGGCGGTGCGCGAGATGGCGCCCGAGGCGCTGCGCGATTACACGGTGTCGCTGTATTCGCTGCTGTTCGACCTGAGCCGCAGCTACCAGAGCCGCCTGCTCGGCGGCGAGACGGCGCTGACGCGGCAGATCGAAGACGCCATCGCGCACACGGACAAGCTGTTTCCCGACACGGCGATGGTCGCCTGCCAGGGCGTCGAGGGCGCGTATTCGCAGCTTGCGTGCGACAAGCTCTTCAAGCTGCCCAGCGTGTTCTTCTTCTCCACGTTCGGCGCGGTCTTCTCCGCCATCGAGAGCGGACTTTGCCGCTACGGCGTGATCCCGGTGGAAAACAGCACGGCGGGCTCTGTCAACGCCGTGTACGATCTGATGATGAAGCACGATTTCCGTATTGTGCGCAGCATCCGCCTCAAGGTCGACCACAATCTGCTGGTCAAACCCGGCACGAAGATGGAGGATATCAAGGAGATCTACTCCCACGCGCAGGCGCTCAGCCAGTGCGGCGGCTTTTTGCAGAAGTTCCCGAAGGCAAAGATCATCCCGTGCGAAAACACGGCGATCGCCGCCAAGCGCGTGGCGGAGTCCGAGACGGGCGGCAAGGCGGCGATCTCGTCGAGCCTTTGCCGCAAGATCTACCATCTGGACTGCCTTGCCGAATCGATCCAGGATCAGGGCAACAACACCACGCGCTTCATCTGCATCTCCAAAAAGCCGGAGATCTACCCCGGCGCGGACCGCACCAGCCTGATGATGGTGCTGCCGCACGAGGCGGGCTCGCTATACAAGGTGCTGTCGCGCTTCTACGCGCTCGGCATCAACCTCATTAAACTGGAAAGCCGCCCGATGCCGGAGCGGAACTTTGAGTTCATGTTCTACTTCGATCTGGACACCTCGGTCTATTCGCCGTCGTTCATCCAGCTGATGGGCGAGCTGGACGAGCTGTGCGAGAGCTTCACCTACCTCGGCAGCTACAGCGAGGTGGTCTGATGCGCTGCGGTCTGCTCGGCGAAAAGCTCGGTCACAGCTATTCGCCCGCGATCCACGCACAACTCGGCGGCTACGAATACCGCCTGTACGAAAAAGCGCCCGACGAACTGGACGGTTTTCTGCGCGGCGGTGATTGGGACGCGCTGAACGTCACGATCCCGTATAAGAAAAGCGTCATGCCGTACTGCACCGAACTGTCCGACACCGCGCGGCGTATCGGCAGCGTCAACACGCTCGTCCGCCGCGCGGACGGCACGCTGTACGGCGACAACACCGATGCGTTCGGCTTTGACAGCCTGCTCCTCTGCGGCGGCTTCGACGTGCGCGGCAAAAAGGCGCTGGTGCTGGGCAGCGGCGGCTCGTCCGTCACGGTCTGCGACGTTCTGCGCTCACGCGGCGCGGCGGCGGTCGTCATCTCGCGGACGGGGGAGAACAACTACGAAAATCTCGACCGTCACGCGGACGCGAAGATCATCGTCAACACCACGCCGGTCGGCATGTACCCGAATAACGGCGCGTCGCCGGTCGAGCTTTCGCGGTTTCCCGCGTGCGAGGGCGTGCTCGACCTGATCTACAACCCCGCACGGACGGCGCTGCTGCTGCAGGCGGAGACGCGCGGGATCCCCTGCGCGAACGGGCTATATATGCTCGTCGCGCAGGCGAAGCGCAGCGCGGAACTGTTTACGGGCGAAGCCATCGACGATGCGGCGATCGGGCGCATCACGCACGCGCTTGCCGCAGAGATGCAAAACGTCGTGCTGATCGGCATGCCCGGCTGCGGCAAGACGACCGTGGCGAAACTGCTTGCCGAAAAGACGGGCAGGCCCGTCTTCGACGCGGACGGGGAACTTGTCAAAGCCGCGGGACGCGACATCCCCGCGATCTTCGCCGCAGACGGCGAGGACGGCTTCCGCAAGCTTGAAACGCAGACGCTGCGCGAGCTGGGCAAGCGCTCCGGCGCGATCATCGCCACGGGCGGCGGCTGCGTGACGCGGCGGGAGAATTACGACCTGCTGCACCAGAACGGCACGATCTTCTGGCTGACGCGCGATCTCAAAAAACTGCCGACCGACGGCAGACCGCTGTCGCAGCGCGGCGACCTGCAGAGAATGTACGAAACGAGAAGACCGCTCTACGAGGCGTTCGCCGATCACACGATCGCAAACGACGGCACGGCGGAAGACGCCGCGCGGCAAATACTGGAGGCGATGGCATGAAACTGCTGGTACTCAACGGTCCGAATCTCAACCTGCTCGGTCTGCGCGAGCCGGATATCTACGGCAGGCAGACGTACGCCGATCTCGAGCGCATCGTGCGCGAAATGTGCGAAGCAGAGGGGATCGAAGTCGAACTGTTCCAGTCCAACCACGAGGGCGCGCTGGTCGACAGGATCCAGTCCGCCTACGGCGCGTTCGACGGCATCGTGATAAACCCCGCCGCCTATACGCACACCAGCGTCGCGATCCTCGACGCGCTCAAGGCGGTGGCGCTTCCCGCGGTGGAGGTGCATATCTCCGACGTGTCGAAGCGCGAAAGCTTCCGGCAGGTCTCCTACGCGGGCATGGCGTGCGTCAAAACGTTTATGGGGCTGGGGCTTGACGGCTACCGTCAGGCGATCCTATATCTCAAGCGGTATCTGGAGGGAACGCTATGATCGATCCGAAACTGATCGCGTGGGGCAGCAGCGGCTCCACCATCCGCAGCATCGCGGAGTACGGCGCAAAGCGCGCCGCCGTCGTCGGCGCGGAAAACGTCTATAACTTCTCCATCGGCAGTCCGAGCGTCGATCCGCCCGCCTGCGTGCAGGAGAGCATCGACCGTCTGAACGCCACCGTCCCCGCGACGCAGCTCCACACCTACGCGCCCGCGCCCGGTCTGCAGCCGGTGCGGCAGCACGTGGCGGACTATCTGAAGGCGCAGTTCGGCGTGCCGTACCGCGACAAAGATATCTACATGACCTGCGGCACGTCCACGGCGCTGGCGGTGCTGTGCCGCGTGTTCCTCAGCGAGGGTGACGAGGCGGTCGTGCCCGCGCCGTTTTTCATGGAGTACCGCGTCTATGTGGAGGCGGTGGGCGGCAAGCTGGTCGTCGTGCCGCCGCAGGAAAAGACGCTGCAGCTCGACATGACCGCCATGGAGGCGGCGATCACGGAAAAGACGCGGCTGGTGCTGCTCAATTCGCCGAACAACCCCTCGGGCGGCATTTTGACGCGCTCGGTGCTGACGGCGCTTGCCGCCATGCTGGAGCGCAAGCAGAAGCAGTACGGACACCCGATCTACATCGTGGCGGACGAGCCGTACCGCGAGCTGTGCTACAATGCCGAGGTGCCGTTCATCCCGTCGCTGTATAAAAACACGGTCTACTGCTACTCGCTGAGTAAATCCGTGTCGCTCCCGGGCGACCGCGTCGGTTTTCTGGCGCTGCACCCCGCGATGGACGACTACGACAACGTCTTCGCCGCGGTCTACGGCGCGGTGCGCATCTACGGCTACATCTGCCTGTCGCCGCTGCTGCAGTTGATGCTGAAAGACTGCCTCGGGGAGACGGCGGACCTCTCCGCCTACGAGGAAAACCGCGATCTGATCTACGGCAGCCTGACGAAGCTCGGCTACGAGTGCGTCCATCCCGACGGCGCTTTTTATCTGTTCCTCAAAACGCCCGGCGGCGACGCGAACGCATTCTGCAAGCGGGCGATGGAGCAGTACGATCTGCTGCTCGTCCCGGGCGACGAATTCGGCTGCGAGGGCTACGCGCGGCTCGCCTACTGCGTGCCGAAGGATATGATCCTGCGCTCGCTGCCGGCGTTTGAAAAGCTCGCAAAGGAATACGGACTGTAAGCGTAAAATAACAGGTTGGGCAGCGCCCAACCTGTTTTTCTATGCGGTTTTCTTGATCCCGAACACGCACCAGCGGACAAATGGGATGCGCCTTAACAGCTCATACAGGGCGGGGGAGCCGAGCAGCACCGCGGCAATGGCGAGCAGATAGCACCACACGGCGGCAAGACCGCTGTGATACAGGAAATAACAGGCGTAGGCGACCACGGCGTAGTGCACGACGTAGATGCCGAACGACGCGCGCGTCATGTAGTCGGCGAAGCGCGACGTGCGGTCGCACCACGCCTTGGCGCAGCCGAAGATCGCCAGACACGCGATCCACAAATAGGCGTTCGTGCCGATGTGCTGCAAACAGGCAGGCTCCGAATAGTCCTTGTCGAACCAAAACCACGTGAACGCCGCCGCGCCCGCGACCGCCGCGATCAGCAGCGGCACGCACGCCTTTTTCAGCCGCGCCGTCACCGCGTCGTGCGACAGCACGAAATAGCCGAGCAGGAACGACAGGAAGTAGATGCCCCAGCGGTAGACCACGATCATCGGCGTGTTGCCGATCTGCGCCGCGCCCCACACGGGCAGAAGCAGCGCGATAAGTGCCCACAGCGGCATGCCCTCGCACAGCTTCCACAGACGGTCTTTTTCCAGCTTGCGGAGCGGGATCAGCAGCAGCGAAAAGATCCACAGCATCTGAATGAACCACAGCGGCCCGGTGCCGGCGAACACGCAGACGGGGTACAGCGCGATCTTCGGGATCTGATCGATCATACCGGTGTAGGTCAGGTTCATAATGCCGATGATCCAGTGGAACACGAAAAGTCCGATCGTCGACGGCACAAGCAGCTTGCGCGTTCTTGCGCGCAGAAATTCCCGCTCTGTCTGCCCATCCAGCGCGTAGCGGGCGCTCATGCCCGCGACGGCGAACAGCAGCGGCATGATCCACGGATAGATCATGTACATCAGCGCGTCCTGGTACTGCACGTCGGCAAAGCTGCCGACGCCGCCGCGCACGCCGCTTGCGTTGAAAATGTAAAAGACGTGATACACCAGCACGACCAGAACGGTCGACCAGCGCACATTGTCCAGCCAGTGCCGTCTCATTTGCCGAAGACCTCCTTTGCCAGATCGGCAAACTGCCCCTTCGGCGGGATGGCGATCCCGCGCGCCTCGTCGCCGAGGATCAGCAGCGTGTCGCCCGGCTTGATGCCGAACAGCTCCCGCGCCTGCTTGGGGATGACGATCTGCCCCTTTTCGCCGACCGTCGCCGTCCATGCGTACAGTCCCTTCGGTCCGTTCATCGAACTGCCTCCTTGC
>JAFSXP010000125.1 GCA_017443965.1 Oscillospiraceae bacterium | reverse complement strand
TGCGCCGACGGCATCCACCCGTCGCGCAAGTGGCAGGAGCTGATCTACAAAACCCTGCTGCAATACGCGGGATAAAAAACGCCTCGGAAAAACCGAGGCGCTTTTCATGCAAGCTCCCCCTCCGGGGGAGCTGTCGAGCGCAGCGAGACTGAGGGGGAGGCGGTGCAGCATCGTTCACCCACTCCGTCACGGCTTCGCCGTGCCACCTCTCCCATAGGGAGAGGTTTTGTGTGTGTTCACTGGATATGCACGTGGTTGTTGATGTGGTCCATGCAGTAGCAGTAGTAGCCGTTGCACTTGGAGCAGTAGCGGAACTCCAGATCGGGGTACTGCGCGTCCGTCCTGCCGCAGACCGTGCATTTGTGGCGGTACGGCTTTTCGCCGCTGCGGCTGCGATAGTCCTTTGCCCAGTCCTTCGACGGCTTCTGCTTCGGCTGCGCGCCGCTGCGACGCAGTGCCGGCAGCAGCCCGGGGATCTCCCGCCAGAAAAACAGCACCCAGTTCAGCAGCGGCACCAGCGGCATGAACGTCTTATACATCACGATGTCCACGACCGTCCATGCCAGATAGAACCACGCCAGATACTTGATCTTCAGCGGGATGACGAAAAACAGCAGCACGCGGTTTTCCGGGTACAGCGTCGCGAACGCCAGCAGCAGGCTGAGATTCAGCGCGGTGCTGCCGAAAGCGACGTCGAAGAGCATGCCGGCGGCGTCCATCAGCAAAACGCCCGTGAAATAGAACAGGTTGAACTTGAACACGCCCAGCGTCTGCTCCAGCAGCAGACCGATGCGGTAGTAGAAGAACAGCAGCAGAAACAGCAGCAGCGACGCAAAGATACCCGTGCCGTAGCTCGGCGCGATCAAAAACGTCAGAAGCCGCCAGACCTGCCCCTGCAGGATGCACATGCGGTCAAAAAAAAGAAGATCGACGATGTTCCAGCCTGCGATCTGCACCTTCAGCAGCGACAGCAGATACACCGCGGCGTTGCCGACGGCGATATACAGCATCAGGTTGCGGATGCCCTTATCGCGGCGCTTCATGCAGAAGCGTTCAAATTTCCTTGATAACTCCTTCAAACCAAAGGCCCCCTATCTGCTACATCATACCCCATCGCGCGCGAAAATCTATAAAGAAACTGTAAACTTTTTCCGCGCCGCGCAGGAAGCGGTTGACAAATCCCGCAAACGCGCTATAATGACAGTACAAGTGAATACCCTTATCAAGAGTGGCGGAGGGACCGGCCCTGTGAAGCCCGACAACCTGTCTTCGGACAAGGTGCCAATTCCGGCGGTGAACATCGACAGATGAGGATGAAAAACGTGCTCGCTCTGTCGTCCGGCAGGGCGTTTTTGTTTTTCAGGAAAGGAAAGAAACATGGAAAAGAGAATCTTTACATCCGAATCGGTGACGGAAGGTCATCCCGATAAGCTGTGCGACCAGATCTCCGACGGCGTTCTGGACGCGATCCTGGCGCAGGACCCCATGGCGCGCGTCGCCTGCGAGTGCATCGCCACCACGGGCATGGTGGTGGTGATGGGCGAGATCTCTACCGAGTGCTACGTGGACATCCCCGCGGTCGCGCGCAATACGATCCGCAAGATCGGCTACAGCGACAAGAGCGGCTTCGATCCCGACACCTGCGCCGTGCTGACCGCCATCGACGAGCAGTCGGGCGACATTGCCATGGGCGTCGATCACGCCTTCGGCAGCGCCAACGACATCGGCGCAGGCGATCAGGGCATGATGTTCGGCTTCGCCTGCGACGAGACGAAAGAGCTGATGCCCGCGCCGATCTCCTACGCGCACAATCTCACCAAGGCGCTCGCCGCCTGCCGCAAGAGCAGGGAGCTTCCGTGGCTGCGTCCCGACGGGAAGAGCCAGGTCTCCGTCGAGTACGACGAGACCGGCGCGGTAAAGCGCATCGACGCTGTCGTCGTCTCCACGCAGCACGATCCCGATATCGCGATCGACGATCTCCGTCAGACGGTCATCGAGAAGGTCATCCGCCCGTCGTTCCCGAAGTCGCTGCTCGACATGGACACAAAGTTTTATGTAAACCCGACGGGTCGCTTCGTCATCGGCGGACCGGTGGGCGATTCCGGCCTGACCGGGCGCAAGATCATCGTCGACACCTACGGCGGCTACGCCTCGCACGGCGGCGGCGCGTTCTCGGGCAAGGACCCGACAAAGGTCGACCGCAGCGCCGCGTACATGGCGCGGTACATCGCCAAGAACATCGTCGCGGCTGGACTTGCCGCGCGCTGCCAGATCCAGCTCGCCTACGCCATCGGCGTGGCGCAGCCGGTCAGCGTGCTGGTCGAGACGAACGGCACCGGCAAGCTGTCCGACGCGCTGCTCAGCGCGCTCGTGCGCAAGGCGTTCGATCTGCGTCCCGCGGCGATCATCGAGACGCTCGACCTGCGCCGCCCGATCTATCAGCAGACCGCGTCGTACGG
>JAFSXP010000124.1 GCA_017443965.1 Oscillospiraceae bacterium | reverse complement strand
TTCGCCATCGACGAGGGCATGGTCGAGGCCGTGGAGCCGATGACCGAGGTGCATATCTTCAACACGAACACGCAGAAGGAGATCATCGCGCAGGTGCCCGTCAAGGACGGCAGGTTCATGAGCGAGGGCGACTTCGCTATCGACGGCGTGCCCGGTACGGCCTCCCGCGTGCTGCTCAAGTTCGTCGCGCCGCAGGGCGCCGCTTCCGGCAAGCTGCTCCCGACCGGTCACGTCAAGGACACGATCGAGATCGAGGGCAAGACCTACGAATACAGTTTTGTTGACGCGGCGAATCCCGTGATCTTCGTCCATCCCGAGGACTTCGGCGTCAAGGGCACGGAGATCCCCTCTGAGTTCAACGCGCTTCCCGACTGCGCCGAGATTTGCCGCAAGCTGGAGATCATCCGCGGCACCGGCGCGATCCTGCTGGGCTTTGCCAAGGATCTGGAGGACGCCCGCGTCAACAGCCAGACGCTGCCGAAAATCGCGTTCGCGACCAAGCCCGTCGACTATACCGCCGGCAGCGGGCGCGAGGTCAAGGCGAGCGAGGTCGATATCGTGGGCCGCCTGTTCTCGGTCAATATGAAGATGATCGACGCCTACATGGGCACCGGCGCGATCTGCACCGTCACGGCGGCGAATACGCCCGGTACCATCGTCAACGAGATCGCGCGCGAGAGCTGCGGCGGCGACCGCATCGAGCATATCCGCATCGGCCACCCTTGGGGCGTGATGGATGCCTACGCCGACCTGCAAGTCAACGAGGATGGTACGCACACGGTCCTCAGCGGCAACCTCGACCGCACGGCAAGGCGTATCATGGAAGGCTACGTCTACGTCAGGGACTGAATTTATCAGCAAATCCCACTCGTCAACTTGTGACGAGTGGGATTTCTATTGCCAACTTACAATTTGTGCCGCAGAAGCATCCATCCATAGTAGAGCGTCAGCAATGCGGTCGTTATGGTCCATGTAATCGGCCAGTTGTTGTAGATGATGAACAGGCTGTGACTGGCACGCAGCGCATAATACAGATGTATCTGCCGCACGACCACCAAGCCGGTCACTGTCAATACCGTAGCCGCGCGGGCGTGTCCATAGGCGCGAAGGATACCTGACACCACCTCACGGATTGCGCTCATCCAGAAAAACGGTGCCAGGATACGTATCATCGTGCTGCCGACTTCTACCACATCGTGCTCCGAGTTGAATATCGCGACTAAAGGCTCCGCGAATATGTAAATCAAAATGCTCATAACAAGCACGACGATCAGCGCAAGCAAAAAAGACCACCGCGCCCCGAGCTTCGCTCGTCTGTCGTTCTTCGCGCCCATATTCTGGCCTACGCAGGTTGTAACTGTCGTTCCAAAGCCATGGCACGGAAGCGTGACAAAGCGATCCAGTCGCTGCGCCACGCCGATCCCCGCAATCGCAGCGGCGGATTCGAAGGAGCTGATGTACCGCCAGACAAACAGATTTGAGAAAGAGACGATCGCATATTGGATACCAGAGGGAATTCCAATTTCTGTAATCTTCAGACGCCTTTTGTCAAGGGGGATTTCAGAAAAATTCTTTTTTGGACGCAAAAGTAGGGCGTGAACAGTTTCAGAGACTGTTCACGCCCTGTTTACGATTGCACTCTTTTATATTGTCGTATACCATCGTTGAGGTCAAATCCAGTAAGGGCTCAATTGCCGGATGTGGGCGTCTGAAATCCGGCGCGAGATGGATTTTTTCTGATTATACCGAAAGAGTATAAGAAGATGGCAGTTGATGGAGATCGCTTTCTGTTCGCCGTCGTTTTTTCGTTTATAAGTGCAAAAAAAGGATTACTGATGCCACTACCGTAACAACAGCTCCAACCACAGATACAATACTGTAT
>JAFSXP010000123.1 GCA_017443965.1 Oscillospiraceae bacterium | reverse complement strand
TGAAAGCTGAGCGCGGGGAGCTTGATCCATTGACGATTATGGAGGATCAGTATGATCTGGTATGCAACGGGGTAGAGCTTTCCTCCGGCGCGGTGCGGAACCACGATCCGGACATCATGATCAAGGCGTTCAGGCTCGTCCGTCTGGGCGAGGAGGACGTCAAGAAGAAGTTCCCCGCCATGTATAACGCGTTCTGCTACGGTGCGCCGCCGCACGCGGGCATCGCGCCGGGCATCGACCGCATGGTCATGCTGCTGGCGGGCGAGGAGTCGATCCGCGAGATCATCCCGTTCCCGATGAACAAGAACGCGCAGGACATCATGATGGGCGCGCCGTCCACGGTCGAGCAGAAGCAGTTGGACGAGCTTTCCATCGCCTGCACAAGGAGCGAAGAAGAATGATCCACCGTTTCGGAGAGCAATACCACCGCGAAAAGGTCGGCGCGCAGGGCGGCAACGGCACGACGCTGTTCCAGGACCTGTTTTCGCCGGACGAGCTGGGCGGCAGAGCGGAGATGCTGTCGTGCATCACGCTGATGCCCGGCGTCAGCGTCGGGCAGCACGCGCACACGGAAAACGGCGAGGTCTACTACGTGCTGCAGGGCAGCGTCGTGGTGACGGAGGACGGCGAAGAGCACCGTCTGACGGCGGGCGACGCGGAATTCTGCGCCGACGGACACACGCACGGCATGGAAAACCGCGGCGCAACGCCCGCGATCGTACTGGCGTGCATCGTGCCGAACCGGTAAACAAAAAAAGACCGACGGTCCGATTTCGGATCGTCGGTCTTTTTTCAGTTATTTTTCGGGTCCGCCATGAATTCCAGCAGCTTTTCGCGCTTTTTATCCAGATACGCGCCCCACGCGTCGGGGTCGAGGAACGGATTCGGCGCGTCGGGATGTTCGAGCATCCGCCGCATCCTGCCGAGCGTGTCGTTGTTGTGCGGATGGTTGCCGAGGAAAATATCCACGTGTTCGTCCCGCACCTTCGCGAGCGACTCCAGATAGATCGCGCGGCGCGAAAACGACGTGTCGCCCAGCTCCAGCAGGTAGTTTTTCTCCAGCGTGTTGAAGCCGAAGCCGCCGTACCAGCCGCAGCGCTTCACGCCCAGCTCGCCGTGCGCGTCGAAGAACGCGGCGACGCAGCCGTCCATGTGTCCGGGCACGAGGCGGAACATGACCTCCGTGCCGCCGAAGCGGACCGTCTCGCCGTCCGCGAGCTCGCGGTCGACCGTCGGGAGCGTCACGGCGGCGCTGCCGGTGTGATGGATCAGCGTCCGTTCGGGCTGTTCGCGCAGCATCTGCGCGTCGGGCGCGCCGAGCAGCACCTGCGTGCCGAACGCGTCGCGGAAGAACTCCGACGCGCCGAAGTGATCCATGTGCCCGTGCGACAGGACGATCCACCGCACGTCGGACGGACGGAAGCCCGCCTCCGCGATCGCGGAGAGCAGCGACGCCTCGGCGCCGCAGTTGCCCGCGTCGAGCAGCAGAAGTCCGTCGCCCGTGTCGATCAGATGGACGCAGACCCAGTTGTCGCCGACGTACCAGACGTTTCCGTAGATCCGGAACGGCGCGACGTACCGCCTTCCCTGCCGGATAAAGTACTTGCCGTAGCGCTTTTGCGCCAGCGCTTCGGCGTCCGCAAGATACTGTGCATAACCTTCGCGCATCGTCATGATGATCCCCGCCTTTCCCTGCCAATTTATCAGATTTTGCAAAATGCGTCAAGTTATGATACCATAAGCAAACGAGGTGATTTCATGATCGGAAACGCTTGGGACGCGCTGCTGCCGCAGGACGCGATCCGCGCGGCGCTGCAAAACGCGGACGACGACGCGAAGACGCACACGGTCTACCCGCCGCGCGAGCGCGTGTTTGCCGCGCTGAAACTCACGCCGCCGGAGGCGGTGCGCGTCGTGATCCTCGGGCAGGACCCGTATCACGAGCCGGGTCAGGCGCACGGACCTGCGTTCTCCGTGCCGGACGGCGTGAAATTGCCGCCGTCGCTGAAAAACATCTATAAAGAACTGCAAAGCGATCTCGGGATCGCGCGCGCGTCGGGCGATCTGACAGGCTGGGCGGAGCAGGGCGTGCTGCTGCTGAACACGGTGCTGACCGTGCGGCGCGGCGAGGCGAACAGCCACAAGAATTTCGGCTGGCAGACGGTCACGGACGCGATCGCCGCCGCGATCGCCGAGCTTCCGCAGCCGGTCGCGTTTTTGCTGTGGGGCGCGCAGGCGCAGGAAAAAGCGGCGCTTGCGCGTGCGTCGAAGTATCCGCGGCTGGTGCTCTGTTCGCCGCATCCGAGCCCGCTTTCCGCGTATCGCGGCTTTTTCGGCAGCCGTCCGTTTTCGCAGATCAACGAATTTTTGTCGAAAAACGGCGAAAAACCGATCGACTGGCGCCGCTGACGCTTTACATTTTTGTTACAGTTCGCGCGTACGTCTTGCGTTTGCGCGCAGACGCCCGTATACTGTAGATGGGAAAT
The DNA here is from genome assembly GCA_017443965.1 of Oscillospiraceae bacterium. GTDB lineage: Bacteria > Bacillota > Clostridia > Oscillospirales > Oscillospiraceae > RGIG3566. Next base: position 3,917 of record JAFSXP010000123.1, on the reverse strand, counting down.
TATCGAAACGCGAAAGGAGGCGCGGCGCTTTGAAACGTTTGCTTGCCTGTATCCTGCTCTTGTCGCTTTTGGCGGTCAGTGCGTCCGCGCTGGAGTTCACCGACGCCGCGTCCGTCCGCCACGCCGACGAGATCTCCGTGCTGTGCGACCTCGGTCTGATCCGCGGCTATGAGGACGGCTCGTTCCGCGGCGCGAACAACATCCGCCGCAGCGAGGCGGCAAAGCTGGCGGCTCTGATCTGCGAGCAGACGCCGCGCGCCGCGTCCGCGGTCAAATTCGCGGACGTCTCGCCCCGCCACTGGGCGGCGGACTACATCGCCTACTGCAACGAAAAGGGCATCATCGTCGGCTCGAACGGGCGTTTCCGCCCGGAGGATTTCGTCACCGCGCGAGAATTTGCGAAGATGCTGCTGGTCTGCGTCGGCTATGACGGCGCGAAATACACCGGCGCGTTGTGGGCGCAGGCGGTCGACGCCGATGCCGAAAGCACCGGCGTGTACGACGGCTTTCTGACCGACCGCGGCAGGATGCTGTCGCGCGACGACGCGTGCCTGCTGATGGATAACGCCATGCAGTGCTATGCCGTCATCGGCACGGCGGACGGCAAGCCCGTCTACGCGCTGGACGAGCTGATGAATCCCGTGACGTACATGGAGCACCGCTTCGGCACGGTCAAATTCCAGGGCGTGCTGATGGCAAACGAATACGCCGATCTGTCGCGCGTGGGCGGCGCGCTGGAAAAGGGCATGAGCAAGCTCGCCGGTCACACCGAGGCGGCGCTGCCCACCGCGTACACGCTGCTCGGGCGGACGCTGGAATTCTACACGCGGCGGTCCGGCGCGGACGGCGCGGTGCGCTATACGGTCATCGGCAATCCGTCGCTGAGCGCGGGGGAAAACACCTGCGTGGCGACCAGCGCCGACGATTATATCCTTGTTTTGCGCTATTCCGGCTACGCGCCGCGCGCCGGCACGGAATACTACTACAACGGCGACCCGACGGACGAGAGTTTTCTGACGCGCCTCGGCAGCGACTGCACGATCACCGGCGTGGACCGCGACGGCGACAAGCAGCTTGACGCGGTCGTGGTGTGGGACTATATCACGGGCACCGTCCAGTCGACGGCGCCGCTGCGCGTCACGGTCGGCGGCGTCACGCGCGACGCTGCCGCGCTGACGGACGCAGCCTACAAGACGGGCGACGCCGTGCGCTGCCTGATCACCGCAGGCGGCTGCTGGCTGCCGTAAGGAGATTTTTTATGAAATACGATGCTGCGATCATCGGCGCCGGCACTGCCGGCGTCTATGCCGCGTATGAACTGACGCGGCTTTGCCCCGACGCGAAGATCGTCGTGCTGGAGATGGGCGGCGACATCTATTCGCGCAGTTGCCCGATCGTCGCGGGCAAGGTCAGAGACTGCATCTCGTGCAAGCCGTGCTCGATCATGTCGGGCTTCGGCGGCGCGGGGGCATTTTCGGACGGCAAGTACAATTTCACCACGCAGTTCGGCGGCTGGCTGGGCGAGTATCTGCCCGACAACGAGCTGCTGGCGCTGATCGACTACGTCGATTCGGTCAACGTGTCGTTCGGCGCGACGGAGGAGGTCTTCTCCACCGAGACGCCCGAGGCGCGGGAGCTGGAAAAGCGCGCGCTGGAGCACGACCTGCACCTTCTGCAGGCGAAGTGCAAGCACCTGGGCACCGAGCGCAATCTGAAGATCCTGTCGAATATTTACGAGCATCTGCGTGAAAAGTGCGAATTCCGCTTCCGCACGGCGGTGGAGCATATCGCGCGGAAAGACGGCGGCTTCGTGCTGACGACGGCGGACGGCGACACGGTCGAGTGCCGCTTCTGCATCGCCGCGCCCGGGCGCTGCGGCGCGGAGTGGTTCTCCGAGTGCTGCGGCAAACTGGGACTTTCGCTGACGAACAACCAGGTCGACCTCGGCGTGCGCGTCGAGCTGCCGGCGAAGGTCTTCGAGCACATCACGAGCGTCGTGTACGAATCGAAGCTCATCTACCGCACGAAGCTCTACGGCGACCATGTGCGGACGTTCTGCAAGAATCCCTACGGGCACGTCGTGGCGGAGAACGTGGACGTGCTGATCACCGTCAACGGGCACAGCTACGCCGATCCCAAGCTGCGCAGCGAGAACACCAACTTCGCGCTGCTGGTGTCCAACCGCTTCACCGAGCCGTTCGACCAGCCGTATCAGTACGGCAAGCACATCGCCAGCCTGTCCAACATGCTGGGCGGCGGCGTGCTGGTGCAGCGCTTCGGCGATCTGGTGCGCGGCGTGCGCACGAACGAGCACCGGCTTGCCCATTCGTTCACGCGCCCGACGCTGAATGCCACGCCCGGCGATCTTTCGCTGGTGCTGCCGAAGCGGCACATGGACAACATCATCGAGATGATCTACGCGCTGGATAAGATCGCGCCGGGCACGGCGAACTACGACACGCTGCTGTACGGCGTGGAGGTCAAGTTCTATTCGGCGCGCCTAAAGCTGACGCGCGAGCTGGAAAGCGAGCTGCCGGGCTTCTACGCCATCGGCGACGGCGCGGGCATCACGCGCGGTCTGGCGCAGGCAGGCGCAAGCGGCGTCGTCGCGGCAAGAGCGATCGCGCAAAAACTCAAATGATCCGCATCCTGCCCGCTGCAAAAAGCCGATTGACAACGCTTTTTGCAGCGGGTAAACTATATCCGAGATCAGCAGGAAAGAGGAAACAGGCATTGGATCGGCTACGGAACATCATTGCGCTTTCTCTCGCGCTCGTGCTGCTTTTTTGCGCGGCGGGCTGCGAGGGATCGCTGAATATCGCGCGGGAAAAAGAGGTCGCCGTCACGATGAGCCCGAACGGCACGGCGACCGGCTATACCGACGTGCCCGAGGACGCCTGGTACGCCGACGCGGCGGAAGAGCTGCGGCAGAGCGGCGTCATGCAGGGCACGGGCGACGGCACGTTTTCGCCGGACGACTCGTTCATGCGCGCGCAGCTTGCCACGGTGCTGTACCGTCTGGCGGGCGAGCCGGAGGTCAGCGGCAAGGACAGCTTCTACGACACCGACATGGCGGCGTGGTACGCCGACGCGGTGCTGTGGGCGGAGCAGACCGGCGTGGTCAACGGCATGGGAGGCGGTCGCTTTGCGCCGAACGAGCCCGTGACGCAGGAGCAGCTCGTCACCATGCTGTGGCGCATGGCGGGCGAGCCGGAAGCCGAGGAGGCGGAGGACGCCTCGCCCTACGCGGCGCAGGCGGTCGGCTGGGCGCGCAAAAGCGGCGTCGCCGCGGATAACGCGGACTACACGTTCACGCCGCGGGCAAAGGCAACGCGGGCGCAGGTGGCGGCGCTGCTGGCGAACTTCCTGCCGTACGACGGGCTGGAAAGCACGGACTGACGCGGGTTTTCCGCGTTTTTGGGCATACTCTTTGAGGGGGGATCTCCGATGGATGGTTATTCGATCTTCTGGGCGTGCGCCGCGGCGGTGTTCATCATCGTCGAGGCGCTGACGGCGGCGCTGGTATCCGTGTGGTTCATCGGCGGCGCGGTCGCGGCGCTCATCGCCGCGCTGCTGGGCGCGCCGCTGTGGCTGCAGATCGCGCTGTTCGCGGTCGTGTCCGCCGCCCTGCTTGCGGCGCTGCGCCCGCTGGCAAAGAAATCCGCGGCAAACCGCGAGCGCACGAACGCCGACCGCATTCTCGGCGCGCGCGGCGTGGTCACGGAGACGATCGATCCTCTGCAAGGTACCGGCGCGGCAAAGATCGACGGCAAGGAGTGGTCGGCGCGCAGCGTATCAGACGGCGTGATCGCCGCCGGCAGCGTCGTGCGCGTCGAGCGCATCGAAGGCGTAAAAGTTTTTGTTAAGGAGGAGACCGCATGATCGCCATCATCATTCTGGTTGTGATCGTATTCATT
>JAFSXP010000122.1 GCA_017443965.1 Oscillospiraceae bacterium | reverse complement strand
CGTGCCGGATCCGGAAAATGGATCAAATAATGATTCGATCGGTCGGTACTGTTTTACCATCTTGATGATGTTACGGCTGATCGGACTGACCATCATTGCCGGGTACGAATGAAGTCCATGCGTGTATTCGTGCGTATCGTCGTCACGAAAATCCCAAAAGTCTGCGGGTAGTTTCTTTAAGTGCTCGATAAGTTCTTCGTCTGTTTTGAACTTCGTTACAGGGACAGGCTTTGCGGCAGGCTGCTTTGACGGTTCATCCGTGGAGCCATTCAATGTGCTTTCATGTGTTTTGATTTCGACGGTACAAATCGTGTCGTTGTGCCATCCACCGTGCGGGACGATCAGAATACGGGTTATTTCAAAACCGTACTTGTATCCTATGCCGCCGCTGTTCCATCCGAACGTGATAACTTTCCCGCCAACCTTTACAATTCGGGATATTTCGCGCTTGTGATTTCCCCAAAACGACGCCTTTGTGGTGTCCCAAGTAACGTTATACCCAACATTGTTGTAGCACTCGCTTACTTGTCTCGGAGAGTACGGAGGATCGTACAACACGCCGTCTACAGAGGCGTTGCCAAAGAGCTTCATAAAGTCAAGCGCATCGAGGTGATAATTCGTATCGAATTCCGGGTTAAGGTCATTCGTTATGTCTGCTAGTTTATTGCGGTTTGCAAACGGATCAATCCACGTTCCGTCCGTCATTTCCTCTACAATCAGATCGTGGATAGGTTTGACGTCAAATGTGTTTTTGTTCGGCATAGACCAAATGCGCTCTATGCGTATGGCTGGTTTTGCGCTCACACACTTTTCAACTTCTTTACGCCGCGCATCTTCCGGCTTTGAGGCGTTATCGGGGATTACCCATGCGTTTCCAACACGCTGCGCACCCTCAATTCGTCCTTCGTTGCATAGAATCTGAACTCGGCGCGGAGCAATACCCCACTTTGATGCAGTTTCTCGAACACTGATTAAACCCATAACACACCTCCACAATCCGTGTTTATATTATATGCCGAATTGCGAATAATTGCAAGGGTGATTTTCTGTAGCTGAACAGCCCTTGCGCGAGGCGGCGGGGGATGATATACTGTTCTCACGAATACGACGCGGGAGGCGAGGAAGATGGCAGACCATACCGTGACGGTCACGGACCGGATGCTTCCGATGTCCGACGGCGTGCGGCTTTTCACGCGGATCGTGCTGCCCGGCGACGGGCGCGGCAAATACCCCACGGTGTTCCACCGCTCGCCGTACAAGCCGGAGACGGAGATCACGGACGAGACGTACGCCGAATATGAGAGCAGTCCGTTCCTGCAGCGCGGCTACGCCGTGGTGTTCCAGCACTGCCGCGGGCGGTACGGCAGCGAGGGCGAGTGCATCCCCTATTCGGAGGCGGAGCGGCAGGACGGGCTGGACACGATGGCGCTGATCCGCGAAATGCCGCACTACAACGGCGAAATCTATCTGCGCGGCGGAAGCTACGCCGCGTCGGTGCTGATGCTGACGCTCGACGCGCCGCAGCCGGACGTGAAGGCGATCTGCTTCACCGTGCAGACCGAGAGCATGTACCACCGCAATTTCCTGAACGGGCTTTGCCGCACGTTCTCCGGCTTCAAGTGGTGGCTGGGCATGCTGTCGCAGCAGCACCCGAAAATCGCCGGGGACGAGGAGATCTTCGTGCGTCCGTATCGGGACATGATGCGCCGCGCGGTCGGGGTGGACGTACCCGCGTTCACCGACACGCTGATGAACGACCGCTATAACGGCTTCTGGAAAAACGACCACCGGCGCGGGATCATGGAACGCCTCGACGTGCCGCTGCTGCTGACGGGCGGCTGGTACGACTACTACTGCTTCGGCATGTGCGCCATGTGGGAAAAGCTCACTCAGGCGGAAAGGGCGAAGTCCTGCTTCCTGATGGGGCCGTGGGGACACGCCGCCAAGGTGAAGACCGAGGACTACCCGCTGCCGAACGGCGATATCCCGCCCGACCGCGAGGCGGCGTGGTTCGATCACGTCCGTCTCGGCACGCCGTTTCCGTACGGCGAGGTCGGGAAATTCAACTACTACACCGTCGGGCAGGACGTCTGGCGCACGGCGGAAAGTCCGTACGAAATCACGCCGCGTGATGCGCTGTATCTGACGGCGGACGGCGGGCTGTCCCCGCTCCCGCCCGACGGAGGCGAGCTGTCGTACCGCTACGATCCCGACGGCGTCACGCCGCGCGACCGGCACAACAATCTGTTCCGCTGCGATCCGCCGGGCACGTTCGACGACGTGCTGACGTTCGTCAGCGGCGAATTTGCGCAGGACGCGCGGTATTTCGGTCCGATCCGCATCCGCGGGCAGTTCTCGTCCGACTGCGACGACACGGCGCTGTGCTTTCGCCTGTACTTCGTGGAGGGCGGCGAAGCGTACAATCTGGTCGACTGCGCGACGACGCTGCTTCACGCCGATCCCGGCTACCGCCGCGGCGCGCGCTGCAAAGTGGACATCCTGACGCAGCCGACGGCGTTCGTCGTCAAACGCGGGTGCCGCCTGCGGCTGGACGTGTCGTCGTACAGCAGCTGCTACACGCCGCACGCCAACACCGCGAAGCACTTCGCGCTGGAAACCGAGCCGCAGATCGCGGAAAACACCGTCTTCTTCGGCGAGACGCAGATCCTTCTGCCGAGGGTGTGAGAATACGACAAAAAACGACCGTCTGTGACGGTCGTTTTTTCATCGCGCCGAGGTCCGCGCGCCCTGCAAGCGCACACGCCCGCAAGCTATGCCTCCCTCCTTGAGGGAGGTGGCATTTGCGAAGCAAATGACGGAGGGAGTTACTCCCTCAGTCAGCTTCGCTGACAGCTCCCTCAAAGTGGGAGCCTTTGGAACCGCGACGCGCCGAGGTCCGCGCGCCCTGCAAGCGCACAAGCCCGCAAGTCTGCACGGCACCGGGCGGAGCATATTGTCAAGCGTGTAGCACGTCAGCTCGACGGTGTCGACGCCGTGGGGAAAATACTTGTCGATCTGCGCGGCGGAGGTGGCTGCGCTCAGCTCGCCGCGGGCGATGATCTTCTGCCGCGTCTCGGAGTACAGCATGGCGTAGTACGCGAAGATCACGCCCAAGGATCACCAAAAAGGCAACGGCGATCCCGCGCAGGGAATCCGTCTGACGGCTTCGCCTGTCCTTCATCCGCGCACCTCCCCACAGGAGCATTTTCCCTGCTGATTATAGCAGAACACCCGCAGCTTTGCAACAAAACGCGATCCTTTCAGAAAAAAACAGTCCGTCGAAGACGGACTGTTTTTGGCGTGTTACACGTCCTCGAACGCGATCTTCACGGTGTTGGTGACGGAGGCGAACGCCTTCAGCACCGGCAGCGTGCCGTTTTCGCGCTCGTCGTGGCGTCCCATCAGATTGCTGTTGGTCGGCTCCAGACCCAGCGCGTAGTCGCCCGACGCCATGCTGCGCCACTGCGCGAGGATCGGCAGCGTGTCGCCGCTCCACGAGATCGTCATCTTCACGCCGAGCTCGGGATTTTCCAGCCGCGCCCAGAAGTCCTTCTGCATCCTGTGCAGATAGACGCGCTCTTCCTCGGACGGGATCGGCTTGTCGAAGGTGAGCGCCTTGCTAAGTCCCGCCTTGGCAAACTCCGTGCGCGGGATGGTCTCGCGCGCCTCCGGCAGCACGACGCGCGCCGTTTCGCTGAGCAGCGGATAGCCGAAGTTGCAGTGGTAGATCTGCATGATCTCCTCGTCGCGCGGCGTCAGGTTGGTGACGACGTCCTCGACCGTGACCGACGCGCCGAACGCGGGGACGCGGATCGTGCGCTTTACCTCCAGCACGTGACCGAACAGCGCCGTCTCGCGCACCGTGCCGCGCACGACGATCTCGTCGCCCTCAAGCTCCGCGCAGACGTGCTCGGCGGCAAGGCTGTGGTATCTGCCGTGCAGCGGATGCCACTCGCCGCCGTCGCGGTTGGCGGGACCCGCCGAGCGCAGACCGCACGTGTGCAGCAGACCGCCCGGGAAGGTGTTGAGGAACTCGACCTCGTTCGTGCGGTAGATCGCGGGGCTGTCGTAGCCGTTTTTGCTCATGTAGCTCATGTTCGCGCCGCGGTAGCGGCACTGACCGAGGTCCAGACCGGAGTCGGGCAGCACGTCCAGCGCCAGACCGCCCGCGGTCCTGATCTCGATGATCTCCGCGCCCTTCGCCTTGCCCTCGGCGACGGTCACGCGGCGCAGCGTGACGAGCTGCGCGGGATTGCCGATATAACCCTGCTTGATGATTTCCTGCAAAACTGTCATCTCCTCTTTCGGATTCTGTGGGTATTATAAACCAAAACGCCGAAACATACAAGTTAAATCCGCCGCTTGCACACAGCGGCGCAGTGATGGTATAATCAAAGAAAACGGAAAGGGAGAGCTCCATGAAACAAATCAGCACAAGCGCGGCGCCCGCCGCCGTCGGACCGTATTCGCAGGCGATCGGCGCGGGAGACCTGATCTTCACCTCCGGGCAACTGCCGATCGACCCCGCGACCGGCGCGATCGAAAAAGCCGACGTCGCCGGACAGACCGAGCAGGCGATCCGCAACATCGCGGCGATTTTGCAGGCGGACGGCTGCACGCTGGACGACGTGGTGAAGACCACGTGCTACCTCAAAAACATCGCCGATTTCGCAGCGTTCAACGAGGTGTACGGCAAGTATTTCACCGCCAAACCCGCGCGGAGCTGCATCGAGGCGGCGGCGCTGCCGAAGGGCGCGCTGCTGGAGCTCGACGCGATCGCCGTGCGCAAAGGGTGAGCGACAGACCGGCAAGGGAGGTACCGTATGAAAAGACTGACAGCGCTGCTGTATCAGGGGCAGGGCAGCGTGCGCATCCGAACCGCCGAGGGCAAGGTCATCTACGTCGATCCCTACGCGGGCGAGGGTTACGACCTGCCCGCCGATCTGATCCTTGTCACGCACGGCCACCGCGACCACAACGCGTTGGAGAAGATCGAAAACCGCAACGACGGCTGCGTGACCGTCACGCAGAACGAGGCGCTGTCCGGCGGCGTGCATCAGACGTTCGACTTCGGCTTCGTCAAGGTCGAGGCGGTCGAGGCGGGCTACAACAAAAACCACGACGTCAAATCGTGCGTCGGCTACGTGCTGACGCTGACGGACGGCACGAAGGTCTATCTCTCCGGCGACACGTCCACGACCGAGCAGATGCCCAAACTGCGCGATATGGAGATCGACTACGCGTTTTTCTGCAGCGACGGCAAATTCAACATGGACCTTGCCGAGGCGGCAACGTGCGCGGAACTCGTCGGCGCGAAGCACAATATCCCCTACCACATGGCGCCCGGCGCACCGAACGGCTACAGCCGCGAGATCGCCGAGCAGTTCGCCGCGCCGAACAGGCTGATCATCGACGCGGGACAGGAGATCGCGCTCGGTTAAACAAGCATAAAACACCGCCCGTGGGCGCGTTCACTTAAGGAGACAATAGGTTTTGAGCCGCCCTTTTCCGCAAATCCTGCATTAAAAATGTGGGCAATCCGTCAGGATTGCCCACATTTTGTGCTTTGTCTTGACGAAAAATTGCAGGCTCAAAACTGCGCAGCACCGCAAAGCGAGAGATTTTTGCGCGAGACAAGGCAGAGAAAGAGGGAATCCTTGTCGGATTCCCTCTTTTGATAACGCAGTATCGCACGAAAAGATCCGCTTTGCGGCTGTTGCATCCTTAAGTGAACGCGCCCTTGGGCGGTGTTTTTGCGTCTGTGGCGTCCTTGACAATTCCTGCCGCCGGAAATATAATTGAAGCACGAAAACGTTTTCGGGAGGAACTCGTATGAGGAAGCTGCTTTCCCTGCTGCTGGCGCTGTGCATCGCGCTGTCCGTGTGCGTGCCGTGCTTCGCCGCGCAGAATACCGCGCAGGCGGACAAACTGAATTCGCTCGGTCTGTTCAAGGGCACGGACAAGGGCTACGAACTGGATAATCCCCTAACGCGCGAACAGGGCGTCGTGATGATCATTCGCCTGCTCGGCAAGGAAGCCGAGGCGCAGGAGAAGAACCTCGCGCATCCGTTTGAGGACGCGAAGGCGTACACGTGGGTCGGCCCGTATCTCGGCTACGCGTTTGAGAACGGCATCACCAAAGGCGTTTCGGACACGAAATTCGGCTACGGCGACAAGATGACCGACGCCATGTTCCTGACGATGCTGCTTCGCGTGCTCGGCTACCAGGACAAGGACAACGGCACCGGCGATTTCAAGTGGAGCGATCCCTATAAACTGGCGAAGACCTCATTGCTCTCCGACGGCACGAAGCGCGATCCGTTCCTGCGCGACGACATGGTGGCGGCGTGCTGGAATGCGCTGACCGCCGTGCGCAAGAGCGGCGGCAAGCTGTCCGCCGATCTGATCCGCGACGGCGTGTTCACGGCGGAATCGTTCCGCGCCGCGGCAGGAACGGAAAACCTCACCGCGCCGAAGATGACGACGCTCGGCCCCTCGGGCGAGATCGACGTCGTGCCGCCGTCTCTGCGCGAGTTCATCACCAAGGCGGAGAAGGTCTACGCGAACGGCGACAACTCCAAGGCGGCAAAACTGGCGGAGGACAAGTTCGAGGACATCAAGCCGGTGAATTTCAAGTGGAAATGCGAGGAGCCGGAGAAGTTCGCCGATCCCTCCATCTTCTCGATCCAACTGTCGCAGACCGCCGATTTTGCCGAATACCGCACGATCCCCTGTACGAAGTTCGGCAAGACGAGCGGCGAGCAGGCGGAGCAGGTCTATAACCTCTACACCGACGCGACCTACTACTGGCGCGTCGCGGCGACGCTGGCGGACGGCTCCGTCACGTACAGCGAACCCGCCACGTTCACCACGGCGGCAGGCCCGCGCATCGTATTCGTCAGCGGCGTGAAGAACTTCCGCGATCAGGGCGGCTGGCTGACCTCCGACGGCACCCGGATGCCGCAGGGGCGCGTCTACCGCAGCCGCGGTCTGGAATCGGCGATCTCCGTGGGCGTCAAAACGATGATGGAAGACCTCCGCATCGTCTCCGAGATCGACCTGCGCGACGAGGCGAAGCCGCAGTACGGCGCGCCCGCGACCTCGCTGGACAAGAGCCTGATCCACTATTACAACTACCCCGGCAACTCCTACGCGAAGTTCATCAACTCTCCGACGGTCTCGGCGCCGTCGTTCCGCGTGTTCGCCGATCCGACGGCGTATCCCATCGTCTACCACTGCCAGAGCGGCGCAGACCGCACCGGCTCGATCGGCTTCATCCTCGGCGCGATCGCGGGCGTTTCGGAGACGGATCTGTTCATCGACTATGAGATCACGCCGGACCGCTACGTCGACGGCACCAAATATACTTTCCCGGAGTTTTTGACGGCGTTCCGCGCGCTGGACGGCAAGACCACGCAGGAAAAGGCGCGGACGTTCCTGCGCACGGCGGGGCTGAACGAGATGGAGATCTACAACATCGAAATGATGATGAAGAACGACGCGGCGGTCGTGCTGTCGCCGTCCGATCCGCCGAAGGCAGAGAGCGGCAAGGTCACGTTCACGATCGACCCGCGCGCGTCCGGCACGGTCACGGCGGTCAAGCAGGGCGGTACGATGCTGCCGTTCACATTCGAAAACGGCACGCTCACCGTCACCGTCAAATCCGGCACCACCGCGGAGGCGACCTTCACCGACGGCACGAAGCTGCCGCTGGAGTGGAAGTAAAAAGCATAACAAAAACACCGTGCGCTGCACGGTGTTTTTGTATTTCCAAAACTTGCCGTTTTGCTTGACAATGTAAACGAAACTGCATATAATAGTAGTGCAATTATGAAGGGAGATGATTTCTATGGCAACAACACCGACGCAAGTCCGGATCGACGCGGACGTGAAAGCCGCCGCGACCGAGCTGTTTGACCGTCTCGGTCTCGATATGTCCGGCGCGGTGAATATGTTCCTGCATCAATGCGTGCTGCGCGGCGGTCTGCCGTTTGCCGTCGAGGTGCCGCAGTATGCGCAGAAGACGCTGGAGGCGATGGCGGAGGCGAAGCGCATTTCCGCCGATCCCGACGTCCCGGGCTGCGCCACGATGGAAGAGCTGAAGGCGGCGCTGGATCGCTGATGTATACGGTCAAATTCACGACGGCTTTCAAGAAAAGCTATAAGCTGATGAAAAAGCGCGGCCTTGATATGACCGCGCTGGAGCGCGTCGTCGATACGCTGCGGCAGGGAAAGCAGCTTGCGGAAAAGTATCGCGACCATGCGCTCGCGGGGAAGTTCACCGGCTTTCGGGAGTGTCACATCGCACCCGACTGGCTGCTGATCTATCTGATCGATCACGGCGTTCTCACCCTGACGCTGGTGGATACCGGCACACACGCCGATCTGTTCGGCGAATACCAAAAACACCGTGCGCTGCACGGTGTTTTTGTGTGCGATTTTTCGTTCACCCGGGCAGGTCGCGCAGCGCGGCGCGGAGGATCGCCTCCGGGTCCGCGCCGACGACATCCAGCCCCGCGGCGCGGAGCAGCCGGACGTCGGCGATGCCGTAGAAGCTCTGCGCCAGCGCCCTGACGTAGCCGAAGCCGTAATCCTCCGGAACGAAGTTCCCGCCGGCGGTCGTGACGTACGTCAGGCGTTCGGCGCGGCACAGCCCCTCGGGCGTGCCGTCGGGCGTATAGCGGAACGTGACGCCGAGCACGTTGATCTGTTCAAAATACTGCTTCAGCGCCGCGGGAAACGACAGGTCCCAGTACGGCGCGGCGATCACGACGCCGTCCGCCGCGGCGAACTGCCGCGCGAGCGCGAACAGCGGATCGTCGAACGATCGCGCCGCGATCAGCCGGTCACGCCGCTGAAGGAACGCCTCGTCGACGACCGGAAACGCAAGCTCGTGCAGCCGCACCTCGGTATACGGCTCGCCCCACGATGCAAGCAGCCGGTCCGCCAGCCGCTTCGTCCGCGAATTCCGCCGCACACACGCATTGATGAACAAAATCAAATCCCCCACCGCCTTCCGCCGCGTTTGATATTCTGATTATAGCACACGCTGCGGCGGGCGCAAGCGGAAATTCTCATTCTTGACAACGATCGGCTCCGAACGGTACAATAACGGCACAGAGGTGATTTTATGCCGCAGCGGGACGCGGGCGCGCTGATGCGCCACATCATAAAACAGCGTCAGCTTTTGGACGCCGCCCGTGCGCTGTCGGACGCGACGCGCATGACGCAGACGCGCATCTACGTCGGGCTGAACGACGCGGAGCGCACCGCCGTGAAAAAGATCGCAAGCGAGCTGTGCGACCGCTTCGGGCAGGAATCCGTCCTTGTCACGGAGGAGCCGATCCGCGGCTATTTTCTCAAAGGAGGCTGAGCGCATGGAACTGATCCAAAGCTTTTCGGTCGATCACACCGCCATCATCCCGGGCATTTTCGTCAGCCGCACGGACGCCGTCGGCGGCGGGACGGTCACGACCTACGACGTCCGTCTGAAGCGCCCGAATAAAGAGCCCGTCATCGACGTCGCGGCGATGCACACGCTGGAGCATATCGTCGCCACGGCGCTGCGCAACGATCCCGAGTGGAAGGACGAAGTCGTCTATTGGGGCCCGATGGGATGCCTGACGGGGTTTTATCTGATCCTCAAGGGCAGCCGCGCGCCGCGGGAGGTCTGTGCGCCGGTGCTGAGCGCTTTTCGATCCGTCGCCGACGCGACGGAGGTCCCCGGCGCGACGGCGGTCAGCTGCGGGCACTACCTGATGCACGATCTGGCGATGGCGAAGTGGTACGCGGCGGAGTTCGTCGCCTATCTGGAGGCGCACGCAGACGATCCCGCGATCTTCGAGTACCCGAAGACCGACCGCCCCGTCACCCCGCAGGGCAAAAAGTTTTTCGATTCGTGATGAACCAAAGAGAGCGCACGCAGCTTTGCTGCGTG
>JAFSXP010000121.1 GCA_017443965.1 Oscillospiraceae bacterium | reverse complement strand
CGCGCCATCGCGTCGGTGGCGACGGTGCAGTAGGTGTGCCCGATGTGCAGCTTGTCCGACGGGTAATAGATCGGCGTTGTGATGTAGAATGTGTCCTTCATCGCGATCCCTCCTAAAATTTCCGTATTATTTTAGCAGATTTTCCCGCAAATCGCAAGAGAAGAAAAGAACGCGCCGTCGGCGCGTTCTTTTCTTTATCCGCAGCAGTGCGAACAGTTGTGGCAGTCGGGGAACTGCTTGGGATCGTATTCGATCCCCGCGCGGTCGTAGTAGTCCTTGACGGCGTTGCGGATCGCCTCCTCCGCCAGCACCGAGCAGTGCATCTTGTGCGCGGGCAGTCCGTCCAGCGCCTCGGCGACCGCCTTGTTGGTCAGCGTCAGCGCCTCGGAGAGGGGCTTTCCCTTGATCATCTCCGTCGCCATCGAGCTGGACGCGATCGCGCTGCCGCAGCCGAACGTCTCGAATTTGACGTCGACGATGATGCCGTCTTCCACCTTCAGGTAGACACGCATGATGTCGCCGCACTTGGCGTTGCCGACCTCGCCGACGCCGTTGGCGTCCTCGATCGTGCCGACGTTCCGCGGATTGCGGAAATGATCCATGACCTTTTCACTGTAAAGCGCCATGATTGATACCTCCTACAGAATGAATTGCCGTTTGCCCTCCTGCAGATCGCGCCAGACGGGCGACATGGCGCGCAGATAACTCACGACGTCCTTCGTCGCGGCGATGATCGCTTCAACGTCCTCGGGCGTGTTCTCCTCGCACAGCGTCAGCCGCAGCGAGCCGTGCGCCACGTCGTGCACCCGCCCGATGGCGAGCAGCACATGGCTGGGATCGAGACTGCCCGAGGTGCAGGCGCTGCCGGACGAGGCGCAAACGCCCTTGTCGTCGAGCAGCAGCAGAAGGCTTTCGCCCTCGATGCCCTCAAAGCAGAAGCTGACGTTGCCCGGCAGACGCGGAGAAAGTGCGCCGTTGACGGCGCTGTGCGGGATCGCGGACAGCCCCTCGATCAGACGGTCGCGCATGGCGGAGACCTTTTTCGCGTTCTCGTCCATGTGCTCGCACGCCTCTTTCAGCGCCGCCGCCATGCCGATGATGCCGGGGACGTTCTCCGTGCCGGCGCGTTTGCCGCGCTCCTGCGCGCCGCCCTCGATCAGCGACTGCAGCGCGATCCCCTTGCGGGCGTAGAGCGCGCCCACGCCCTTCGGTCCGTGGAACTTGTGTCCCGACAGAGACAGCATGTCGACATTCTGCTTCACCACGTCGATGGGCAGATGCCCCGCCGCCTGCACCGCGTCCGTGTGGAACAGCACGCCCTTTTCGCGGCAGACAGCGCCGATCCCGGCGATCGGCTGGATCGTGCCGATCTCGTTGTTGGCGTACATCACCGTGACAAGGCAGGTGTCCGGGCGGATGGCACCCGCCACCTGCTCCGCCGTGACGAGACCGTCCTCGTGGACGTCCAGCAGCTCGATCTCATAGCCCTGCTTTTCCAGCTTTTTCAGCGTGTGCAGCACGGCGTGATGCTCGAACGCCGTGGAGACGATATGCTTTTTGCCCTGCCGCGCGCCGAGGATCGCGGCGGTCGTGATCGCCTGGTTGTCCGCCTCGCTGCCGCCGGCGGTGAACGTGATCTCCTTCGCGTCGCAGCCGAGGCACTGCGCCACGGTCTCACGCGCGGAGGTCAACGCCTGATTGGCAGCCTGTCCCATGCTGTGCAGGCTGGAGGGGTTGCCGTAAACCGTATCGAGATACGGCGTCATCGCCTCGATGGCGGTTCGGCTCGTTTTTGTCGTCGCCGCGTTGTCGGCGTAGATCATAGAGTATCCCTTGCTTTCCCACGTTGGTTTCTTTTTCGTGCCTATCATACTACCTTACCGGTAGGAATTCAAGCCCTATTTTTAGCACTCGCGCAAAAAGAGTGCTAAAATTAACAGTTCGTTCATACTTTTTGCGGGATTCGTTCACATTTCCGCGGTAGGATAAAGACGATGAAACGAGACATAATAGTCTCAAGCTGATAAGGAGGTCATCATCATGTTAGCACCTTACACGAAACGCAGTCATTCCATCTGGGATCCGTTCGCGGACTTCGGCGCGATGGAGCGCAGCTTCTTCGGCGGCAGCGGGCTGGCGGAGTTCAAAACCGACATCCGGGACACCGGCGACAGCTACACGCTGGAAGCCGACCTGCCCGGCTTCAAGAAAGAGGACATCGCCATCGACCTGTCGGACGGCACGCTGACCATCACGGCGCAGCGCCACAGCGAGTACGAAAAGAAGGACAAGAAGGGCGATTACGTCCGCTGTGAGCGCTCGTACGGTTCGTACAGCCGCAGTTTCGACACCACCGGCATCGACACCGAGAATAT
>JAFSXP010000120.1 GCA_017443965.1 Oscillospiraceae bacterium | reverse complement strand
GCGCCCCCACGCACGCGAGAGAAAAAAGGATGTATGTCGTCAGAGAACGTGTCGTCTGCAGCGACTCGAGCGTCGCCGCGCCGACGAAGATGAACGCGACCTTCACAAGCTCCGACGGCTGGAACGAAAACGAGCCGACAGTGATCCAGTTCAGCGCGCCGTTCGTCACTTTAGCGAGCAGCAAATTCAAAATCAGCAGCGCAATCGCGCCCACGGCCAGCGGCATGCGCATAAACATGGCGCGGTCGGTGCTGCGGATGAAATACGTCAGCACGGTAAAACTCAACAGCCCCAGACCGATGGCAATAAGCTGCTTGAGCGCGTAGCTTTCATGGATGCTCGCGCAGATCGTCAGCCCGATCCCCGACAAGAAAAACGCCAGAATTTCCAGCGGGAAATCATTGCGGCGCGTGACCGCCTGCATGACGAGCAGATACATCCACTCCGCCGCGATATACACGCCGAATACGAGCGCGATCGTTTCCTGCATTTCCCCGGCGGGAAACGCGACCGGCAGAAAAGAAAAGAACTGAAACACCGTCAGCAAAAGCAGCATCCAGCCCCACCGGAACGGCTTGTTTGCCGCTTTCGGTTCCGCTTTGGGTGTGCTCGCCGCGCGCGAGATCGGTCTGTCGGCAGAAGCCATACGCGCCCTCCTTTCCGCAATGTCCCTGTCGTTTGTGCAGGCATGAATTGCACAAACAAATATTCAAAATAATTATACACGATTTGCCCCGCGCTGTAAAGAGAAAAATGCCGAGACTCGCCGCAATCGGGCAAACCTCAGCACGTATTCAGCTAACCTTATTCTTTTCCAAATACCTTTTCCGCGATGCGCGCCGCTTCGGCGGCGTCCTTGCCGTAATAGTCCGCGCCGATGCGGTCGGCGTCCGCCTGCGTCACGACCGCGCCGCCGACCATGATCTCGCAGTCCGTCTGCGCGCGCAGAAGCTTGATCGTGCGTTCCATGCTCGGCACGGTCGTCGTCATCAAGGCGCACAGACCGACCAGCTTCACGTTTTGCGCCTTCGTCTCGGCGACGACGGTCTCCGGCGGCACATCTTTGCCCAGGTCGATCACGTCGTACCCGTAGTTTTGCAGCAGCATCTTGACGATGTTTTTGCCGATGTCGTGGATGTCGCCCTGCACCGTGGCGAGACTGATCTTCTCTCCCTGCGGCGCGCCGCCGACGGTCTGCGCGGCGATTGCGTCGAAGCCCTCTTTGGCCGCCTGCGCCGCGCCGAGCAACTGCGGCAGGAAGAACTCGCCGCGTTCAAATTTTTCGCCCACTTCGTCGAGCACGGGAATGAGACGCTCATTGATGATCTTCTCCGGCGGTTCCGTTTGCAGCAGCCGCCGTACCGCTTCGCGCACGCCGCCCTTTTGTCCGTTTAAAATCAGCGCGCGCAAATCGTCTGTTTTTTGCGCCGGCACGGCCGGTACGGCGTCGGCATACCGGGCGATATAGTCCTTCGCGCCGGCGTCCTCGCCGTGCAGCACACGGAACGCGCGCACGGTGTCCATGTTCGCTTCGGACGCGGGATTGAGGATCGGCAAATCGAGTCCCGCCGCCAGCGCCGCCGCCAGAAAGACGCGGTTGACCTGCTCACGCGCCGGAAGGCCGAATGAAATATTGCTCACGCCCAGCACCGTTTTGCAGCCAAGCTTTTCCTTGACCATGCGCACGGCGCGCAGCGTTTCCATGACGGAGTCCTGATTGGTGGACGCCGTTAAAACCAAACAGTCGATATACACATCCCGGCGCGGAATGCCCAAGCTTTCCGCCGTGCGGACGATCTTTTCCGCCACGGCAAACCGCGCCTCGGCGGTCGCTGCGATGCCGTTTTCGTCGAGCGTCAGTCCGACGACGGCTGTGCCGTATTTTTTGACGATCGGGAGCACTTTCGCCATACTCTCCGCTTTGCCGCTGACGGAATTGATGATCGGTTTGCCGCGGTACCGGCGCACCGCCTGTTCAAGCGCGGCAGGGTCGGCGGAGTCGATTTGCAGCGGCAGATCGGACACCGTTTGGATCTCATCCACAAGACGCGAAAGCACCGCCGCTTCGTCGAGGTCGGGCAGTCCCGCGTTGACGTCCAGAATGTCCGCACCGGCGTTTTTCTGCGCGATCGCTTCCGAAAGCACATACTCCACATCCATTTTGCGCAGCGCCGCCTGCAATTTCTTTTTGCCGGTCGGATTGATGCGCTCGCCGATCACGACGGTACGTTCATCCAGCATCACACAGCGGGACGCGCTGCTGACCGCCGCGCCGCAAAACGGCTTTGCGGGCGAGGGCGTGCGCTTGTCCGCCGCGGCGCGCACCGCGCGGATAAAGTCGGGCGTCGTGCCGCAGCATCCGCCGACGACCGTCACGCCCATGTCGAGCATCTTTCCCGCCGCTTCGGCAAAGTCCTCCGGCGTGACCGTATAGACGGTCTCCCCGTTTTGGATGGACGGCAGCCCCGCGTTCGGCTGCACGAATACCGGAACGGATGCGTACTGCAAGAAGGTCTGCACCGTCGGCAGCAGCTCTTTCGGGCCGAGCGAACAGTTCATGCCCACAGCGTCTGCGCCGAGCGAAGAAAGCGTAACGGCGGCAGACGCGGCGTCCACGCCGAGGAACGTGCGTCCGTTCTCCTGGAACGACATGGACACGAACACCGGCTTGTCGCACACTTCTTTCGCCGCCAAAAGCGCCGCCTTCGCTTCGAGCAGGTCGGTCATCGTCTCAATGAGCACAACGTCCGCACCGGCGGCCACGCCGATCTCGATCTGCTCGCGGAACGCGTCGATCGCGTCCTCGACGGTGAGCGTCCCCAGCGGCTGCAGCAGCGTCCCGGTCGGGCCGACGTCCAGCATTGTGTATTTCGCGCCCGCCTGCTTCGCCAGACGCACACCGCGTTCGATCACGTCGCGCAGCGGCGCCGTGCCGCGGTACTTGATGCGGTTCGCGCCGAACGTGTTGGCCGTCACGGCGTCGGCGCCCGCCTGTACATAGGCGCGGTGCACGGCAAGCACAGCGTCGGGATTTGTGATGTTCAGCATCTCCGGCGCTTCACCGACCGGCAGAATGTCTTGCACCATGGTGCCCATGGCGCCGTCTAAAATCAAAAAGTTGTCGTTCAGTTTCATGGTCTGTTTCCTGCTTTTTGGGGGCAATGCCGCACAATTCAGGTGTACGCCGCGAATTGTTCGGTGTTGCCTTAGAATGCCAGCGTCACAAGATACGGGCGGTGGTCGGACACAACGACCGGCAGCACTTTTGCCGTGCGCACCGTATAATCCCGGCTGGTAAAAATATAGTCGATTTTTTTGCGCGGCACGTCCGCCGGAAAGCTCATCGTCCCCTGCGGCAAAAACGCGTCCGCGTCCTGCATTTTTTCACGAATGGGCGGCAGCACCGCGTTGTCGGGCGTCACATTGAAGTCGCCCATTAAAACACAGCGCCGGTTTTCCAGCAGCGGCAGCACCGTCTCGAGCGCGTTCTGCTGCTCGTCCGGGTTCAGCCCGAAATGCGTGACCAGAAACGTGTGTCCGGCGATCCGTGCGCGCAGCACGCAGCGCGGCTCGTAATAATCCGTTCCTTTCCGCACGTCGGGGTCCGGGATGCGGACGTTCTGCGCTTCGTCGATCGGACAGCGCGACACGATCGCGTTGCCGAACGGGTGCGCGTCTTCGTCCAGAAAGCCTTCGGCAAAATAGGCATGCCAGCCGAGACGGGCGGCAAGCTTTTCCGCCTGCGCGCCGTACCAGCCGCTCGCGCCGTAGACCTCGTTGAGCCCCACAACGTCTGCGCCGCTTTGGCGTATCACGTCGGCAAACGCGTCGTAGTCGATTTCTCCCGTGCACCACCGTTCGAAATGCAGCACGTTGTAGCTCATACAGGTTATCTGCATCCCCGCATCCCCTCCAGAATATCCGTCGCGATCTGCGGCCGGTTCATCGTGTAGATATGCACGCCGTCCGCGCCGTTTTTCATCAGATCACCGATCTGCGAGACAGCGTAGTCGATCCCCGCTTTGCGCAGCGCGTCCGGATCGTTTTCGTACCGGGTCAGGATGCGGATGATCGCCGACGGCAGCGACGCGCCGCAGGTGAAGATCATGCGCTCGATCTGCGCCTTGCTGAGGATCGGCATGACGCCGGGCGTTACCGGGATCGTGACGCCGATGCGTCGCGCGTTCTCGATAAAGCGGTAGAAGCACGCGTTGTCAAAAAACAGCTGCGTCACGAGGAACTCCGCGCCCGCCTCCTGTTTTTCGTAAAGGCGACGCAGATCCTCCGCGGGATCGGCGCACTCGATGTGTCCCTCGGGATAGCACGCGCCGCCCATGCAGAAGCCCTCCGGCTGCAGCCGGCGCATGAGCTCGCAGGCGTAGTGAAACGTGTGCGCCGTCGAGCCGGGAATCACGTCGCCGCGCAGCGCAAGCACATTTTCGACGCCTGCGTCGTGCAGCCGCTGCACGTCTTCGCGCAGCATCTGCTCGTCCGAGTTGATACATGTCAGATGCGCACACGATTCGATCCCGTAGTCCTTGCGGATGGAGCCGGCCAGCACCGCCGTGCGTTCGCGCCCGCCGGAACCGCCGGCCGAACACGTCACACTGATGTAGTCGGGCGACAGCTTGGACAGCGCCGCCAGCGTTGCGTGGAACGACTCCGTCGACAGCTCGCCCTTGGGCGGAAAGATCTCGAACGAGATCGGCTTTTTCTGCTTGAAGATATCTGCGAGTCTCATTGTATTTCATCCTTTCCGGATTGCTCTTTTTCGGGAAGCCCGACCGCAGCGGTCAGACAGAGGACTTCGCGCGCACCGCGGATGCGCAGCATCTTGGCGCATTCG
>JAFSXP010000119.1 GCA_017443965.1 Oscillospiraceae bacterium | reverse complement strand
TCCCCTTTCCATTCTCCCATCTTTGCAGTGTTCGGTTTTCAGGGTATGACCCTGAAAATTGAATACCTCAACCGAGCGCAAACCAGCGAAAGCGTTTGCGCGAGGAGAGGAAGGACAACGAAATGAGCGATTTTTCGGGCTTGCCCGGAAATGAGCGATATGAAGTTTGTCCTGACGAGTTGGTGCTGAGTGGGGTGAGGGTCCACCTGTTCCCATACCGAAAACAGAAGTTAAGCTCATCTCAGCCGAAGATACTTGTCGGGTGACTGACCGGGAAAATAGGTAGTGCCAACACAAAAAAGAAAGACCGCGTTGCGGTCTTTCTTGTTTGTGTTTGTGTCCGCAGGACACAACATCGTTTTTCGCGCAAGCGAAAACATCGTTTGACCGTCAGGTCAACATCGTTCTCCCGCGGACACAAAACGAGGTTGCGCTTCGCGCAAACGCGGCGGGGTGTGAGCACCCCGCCATACGGCGGGTTTGGAAGTTTTTACCAATGGCATGAACAGCCGGAAAAGGCGGGCGATTTGTCAATCGCCCCTACAGGTGCAGAAGACTGTCGATCTCCGCGTAGGGCGGCATGCCCACATGCCGCCGCAACCTGCACCTATGGGGGAGCGAAGCGGTGCCGCAGCGAGAAGGTGGCACGGCGAAGCCGTGACGGAAGGGGGGCGCAGCGTTACGGTACTGCAGCGTTCACCCACTCCGCCCAGTGTGCGCACCGGGCACCTCTCCCGGAGGGAGAGGTTTTTTCGGCGCACCGTGGGCGTCTCGCTCTGCGGCGAGGGCGGTGGTTTTCTGCGTAAGGCGGCATTCTGCAACAATCATATTGCAATATCCGCGTTTTTTGTGTAAAATGAAAAAAACGGTCATCAAACCGTGTTATTGAAGGTGATTTTATGAGCGACACGATCCGCAGGATCGTCGCGGTCGGCGGCGGGAAAGACGGCGGGATCAACAGCAAGGGCGTAAAAACGGCGTATGAATTGGCGGAGATCGATCGGGAGATCATACGCCTATCGGGCAAGGAAAACCCGCGCGTCCTCTTTCTGGCGCACGCGCAGGCGGCGGACGCCGCGCAAGAAAAAAGCTGCTGTGAAACGTTCCGCGAGATCTACGGCGATCGGTTCGGCTGCGACGTCCGGTGGCTGAAAGCGTCGACGCTGACAGACGATCTCGAAAAGGCAAAAGCCGACGCCGCGTGGGCAGATATCATCTATGAGTGCGGCGGCGATACGGTCGCGATGATCGGACTGTGGCGCAAAACCGGCTTTGACGACGTTCTCAAAGAAGCGTGGGCGGCGGGCAAGGTGATGAGCGGCATCTCCGCGGGCGCGATCTGCTGGTTCGCCCTTGGCAACACGAGCGTCAAGGAATACAAGGACCGGGAGGTCAATAAGATCCCGGGGCTGGGCTTCATCGACGCGTATTTCTCGCCGCACTGCCAGAAAGCGGAAAAGCGCGAAAGCGAGATCAGGAGCCTGAAGCACATTGCGAAGGTCGGTATTTCGGTCTCGAATTGCAGCGCGATCGAGATCGTCGGCGATCGGTACCGCGTGATCAAATCGACGCCCGCCAAAAGCGATTTCCTGCCGTATGTTCTGCGCACCTACTGGAAAGACGGCAGAATGTTTGAAGAGGAGCTGAAGGAGTCCGACGGCTATCAAAGTCTTGATCGGCTGCTGGAAATGCAGGAATGACGGGGGATGAAAATGACCGACAGAAAGCATATCGGGCACCGCGCGCTATGTTTTTCCTTGCGCTGCTGCTTCTCATGCTCTCGCTTCCGGTCGGCGCGCAGGGCGCCGCGATCCCGATCCCGACAGGGGACGACGGTACCGTCGACGTGCGTGATCGGCAACAGCTTTACGACCGGCTGACCGGACGAGCTGTGCGGCATGCTGGACGCGGCGGGCGTCAAGGCGAACATTTACACCGCAAGTCACGGCGGCACCGTCCTGCAGCAGCACTGGGACTGGCTGCAAAGCGGCGAGGCGGCGTACCATCTGCAATGCTACGGACTCTCCGACAAGGTCGCGGGCAAGCACCATGTCACGCTGGCGGAATGTCTCGCCGAGAAAAAATGGGACGTGATCTCCATTCAGGAGGCGTTCATGGCGCCGGCGGCGCCGGACTTCCATGAAAAGGCGTACGTGAAAAGCACGTGCGCGCTTGCCGCCGATATGCTGGCTTATCTCAAAACGCGCTGCCCGCAGGCGACGCTGCTGTGGCATCAGACGTGGACGCCGGAGGTCGGCTACAGAAACAAAGAGGTCTCCGTCAGGACGCGGGGCAAGCAGAAGCGTGTGTTCCGCGTCATCCGCAGGGTCGGGGACAAGGTGGTCGAGGAAAACGGCGCGTATCTCGTCCCCACCGGCACGGCGTTTCAGCTCGCGCGGGCGGGCGCCTCCGGCGATCTCACCCGCGACAGACTTCACGACGGCGCGGAAAACGGCGGTCAGTACCTGAACGCCTGCGTGTGGTTCGAGTGCCTGACCGGACAGAGCTGCGTCGGCAGCACCTGGCGCCCGACGCGCTATTCGCTCACCGAGGAGCGGATCGCAGATCTGTAGGGCTGGGCGCACCAAGCCGTGGAAAAGAGCACGAAGCTTTGACGACAGAAAGAGGCATCACAATGGAAAACGCAAAGAAACAACTGATCGTTTGGCGCATCGTTACCGTCGCCGCCGTCTGTGTGCTGGCTGCGGTCTGCGTCCTGTGCGCTTTCGGCGTACACCCGGAAAACTCGGGCGCCGCAGGCGAGGCGCTTTCGCTCTGGAACGACGGTCACGGCGCGAAGGAGCAGCTGATCGACTACGTCACCGCCGTCACGAAAGAGGGCGGCGAGGATTATATCCCTGTCGAGGACCGCATCGCCGTCTTCGACATGGACGGTACGCTGACGTGTGAGACGTACTATACCTATTACGACACGATGATGTTCATCGAATACTGCCTGTACGATCACCCGGAGCGCGTGCCCGACGAGCTGAAAGCGGCAGCGGCGGCGATACAGCCCGGGTACGTCGCGGACGAGACGCTCGCGCGGAATTTCGCCAGGGCATACGCGGGGATGACCGTGGAGGAGCTCTACGACTATGCCGTCGAATTCGGGCAGAAACAGACTGCGAGCTTCAGCAACATGCGCTATATCGACAATTTCTACCGTCCGATGGCGGAAGTGGTGAAGTATCTCTACGACAATCAATTCACGATCTACGTGATCAGCGGAACGGAGCGCACCACCACGCGCGCGATCATTGCCAACTCTCCGATCCGCGATTACGTGTCGCCCGATCATGTGATCGGCACCGATTTTGAGGTCAAGCAGCCCGGGCACGAGGACGAGCCGTCCAATATGGATTTCAAATATGAAAACGGCGACGAGCTGGTGCTGACCGGCGGGTTCATCCAGAAGAATCTGAACGCCAACAAATCCATTTACGTGCAGCGGGAGATCGGGAAGCGCCCGGTGCTGGCGTTCGGCAACAGCGGAAGCGACACCAGCATGATGAACTATACCATCGACGCGCGCAATCCCTATCGGGCGCAGGCGTACATGGTCGTTGCCGACGACACGGAACGGGAATGGGGCAAGCAGGACTGGGGCGAGAAATCCGCCGAGTACGCCGCCAAGGGCTATATCCCGATCTCCATGAAGGACGATTTTGCCGTGATCTACGCAGACGGCGTCACGAAGGCGGCGCAGCAGTACGTGCCCGCCGACAGCGCGGCATAGAAGGCAGCCATGGATCTGCAACAAACCGACGCGGCGCTTTCGCCGGAGGAGAAGAAGCGGCAGTTGTATCTGCGGCAGAAGGCGCTGCTGGAGCAGTTTCTCAAAACGGGCGCGATCTCGCGCGCGCAGTATGAAAAGAGCCTCGGCGATCTCACCGCCAAGATGGGCTGTGCGGAATAAAAAGGGGGACAAGCATGAAAAAGATCATTTCCATCCTGCTGGTGCTGGCGCTGTCGCTGGCGGCGTGCGCGAATACGGCGCAGCCCGCTGCCGAAGAGCCGGCGGAGCAGGTCGTCGAAAACGCCGGGAACGGCAAGCGCGTCTACTTTGCCGGACCGCTGTTCAACCAGTCGGAAAAGGACTACAACCTGAAAATGGCGCAAATTCTGGAGGAGTACGGCTATGAGGTGTTCCTGCCGCAGCGCGACGGTATCGAGGCGGCGCAGCTGGAGGGCAAATCCGAAGAGGAGCTCATCGAGATGATCTTCTCGCTGGACGCCTCCGAGGTGGAAAAGGCGGACATCGTCTTCATGAATCTGGACGGCAGAGTCCCCGACGAGGGCGCCTGCGTCGAGCTGGGCATCGCCTACGCGCAGGGCAAGCGGTGCTACGGCTTTAAGACGGACACCCGCTCCGTGGAGCTGGGGCTCGAGCTGAATCCGATGATCAGCGGCTGCATGATCAAGGTCTTCACCGACTACGACGGCGACAAAATGATCGAGTCCATCCGGCAGTACCTGTCCGAAAACGAGCTGTAAAAGGCGTGAGGATCACAATGCAACAGACCGGGATCGGGACGGCGCTTGGGGACATTACGAAGGTTCGCGGCGTGACGGCGATCGTCAACGCGGCGAACAATACGCTGCTCGGCGGCGGGGGCGTGGACGGTGCGATCCACCGCGCCGCGGGACCGCAGCTTCTGGCGGAGTGCCGCACGCTCGGCGGCTGTAAGACCGGCGAGGCGAAGCTCACGGGCGCGTACGCGCTGCCGTGTCGGTACGTCGTCCACACGGTCGGTCCCGTGTGGCACGGCGGGAGCTGCGGCGAAGCCGCGCTGCTCGCCGACTGTTACCGCAATTCGCTGCTCCTCGTGGCGGACAGGGGGATCCGCACGATCGCGTTCCCGTCGATCTCGACGGGCGTGTACGGCTATCCGGTCGAGCAGGCAGCGCGCGTCGCCGTGCAAACCGTGCGCGAGCTTGTCAAAGCGCGTCCCGAAGCGTTCGATCGGATCGTTTGGGTGCTGTTCGACGCGCACACAAAAGCTGCCTACGACGATGCGCTTTCGGATCGCTGAAATCGATGCGCCCGATCCGTAAGTCCGGTTTATCACCCTCTGCCGTCGGTATACTGAAGATGTGATCCGGCAATATAAGGAGGTATAGTTATGGCAGATCCCAACGGTCTCTTCGGCGGACTGTTCGACTTCAACGGCGACGGCAAGACCGACCTCGGCGAGGAGTTCCTCGCGTTCAAGATGTTCGAGGAGGTCACCAAGGACGACGACGAGGAAGACGAGGACGACGGCGGTTTCTTCCGCCGCTGATCCGCATAGACACGCTCCCGCTCCGCGTTTGACGCGGCGGCGGGAGCGTGTTATACTATGCGGCGGAGGGAGTGGCATGGTGTTCAGAAAAGCGAAAACCGGCGATCTTAAGGCGGTCGCCGCCGTCTACGACGCCGTCCATACCGCCGAGGAGGCGGGCAGAGGCTGCACCGGCTGGGTGCGCGGCGTCTATCCGACCGCCGAAACGGCGCAGACCGCGCTCGGGCACGGCGAGCTGTTCGTCGCCGAGGAGGGCGGCGCGGTCGTCGCCGCGGCGATCATCAACCGCGAGCAGCCGGACGCGTACCGCAAGGGCACATGGAGCGTCGATGCGGACGAGGTAACGGTGCTGCACACGCTGGCGGTCGATCCCGCGTTCGCAGGACGCGGCTGCGGCACGGGCTTCGTGCGCTTTTATGAGGCGTTCGCGCTCGCCTCCGGCTGCCGGTATCTGCGGCTTGACACGCAGGTGAAAAACCGACCGGCGCGGTCGCTGTACGTGGGGCTCGGCTACCGCGAGATCGGCGTCGTGCCGTGCACGTTCAACGGGATCGAGGGCGTGGAGCTTGTCCTGATGGAAAAAACGCTTTAGGAGGAAACGGTATGGCGTCTGATAAGAGTTATCTGGAATTTGTGCTGGAGCAGCTCGGCGGACTGGACGGCGTGACTTGGCGCGATATGATGGGGGAGTACATCCTCTATTATTAGGTCAAGGTCGTCGGCGGGTTCTACGATAACAGCCTGCTGGTCAAGCCGACGCCGTCGGCAAGGCGACTTTTGCCGAACGCGCCGACGGAGCTGCCCTACGAGGGCGCGAAGGAGATGCTCCTCGTCGACGAGATCGACGACCGCGCGCTGCTGTGTAAACTGCTGCGCGAGATGGAGCCGGAGCTGCCGGCGAAAAAGGAGAAAAAGAAATGAGCGATATCGTGATCCGCCCCGAGCGCGAAAGCGACTTCCGCGCGGTGGAAAATCTTGTGCGCGAGTCGTTCTGGAACGTCTATCGCCCGGGCTGCCTGGAACACTACGTCATCCACGTGCTGCGCGGCGATCCCGCGTTCGTGAAGGAGCTGGACTTCGTCATGGAAAAAGGCGGCGAGCTGATCGGGCAGAACATGTTCATGAAGACCGTCATCGAAACAGACGGCGGCGGCACGGCACAGGTACTGACGATGGGGCCGATCTGCGTAGCGCCGCACCTCAAGCGGCAGGGCTACGGGAAAAAGCTGCTGGACTATACGATTGAAAAGGCGGCGGCGCTCGGCTACGGCGCGGTGCTGTTTGAGGGCAATATCGCGTTCTACGGCAAGAGCGGCTTCACCTACGCGCGGGAGTTCGGCGTCCGCTATCACGACCTGCCGGAGGACGCCGATTCGTCGTTTTTCCTGTGCAGGGAACTGATCCCGGGCTATCTCGACGGCGTGACCGGCGTGTATCAGACGCCGCAGGGCTACTATGTGGACGAGGCGGAAGCCGAGGCGTTTGACAAAACGTTCCCGCCCAAGGAAAAGAAAAAGCTGCCGGGGCAGCTTTTCTGACGTTTGACGAACGCGCCGCGGTGTGCTATACTTTTTTCATCTGATTAGGGGAGGCGACACGCCATGATCAAAGACCTTGCAAAGAAGAGCAGAAGCTGGCGCGGCTACGACGAGAGCCGCCGGTTCACCCGCGAGGAGCTGCTGGAGTTCGTGGACTGCGCGCGCTACGCGCCGACGACCATCAACCATCAGCCGCTCAAATACGTCATCGCGTACAAAAAGGAGACGGTGGACAAGATCCAGCCGTACACCTACTGGGCGCGTTCGCTGCCGGAGGCGCATCTGCCGCATCCGGGCAAATGCCCGACGGCGTTCATCGTGATCTGCCAGGAGACCGAGTGGAAAGAGGACATCACGCGCTATGAAAAGGACGTCGGCGCCGTCGCGCAGACGATGCTCCTTGCCGCGACCGAGATGGGGCTGGGCGGCATCATGATCAACAACTTCCACGCGCAGAAGATCTCCGAGGTGCTGGAACTGCCGGATCACATCGTACCGCTGCTGGTCGTGGCGTTCGGCAAACCGGACGAGACCATCGTGCTGGAGGAGGTCGACCTCGGCGCGGATCTCAAGTACTACCGCGACGAAAACGACGTGCATCACGTGCCCAAGCGCAAGCTGAAGGACGTCGTGATCGAGAGATAACAAGACCGGAGCCGCAAGCACCCTTGCGGCTCCGCTTTTCTTATTTTCCGAATGTGAAGTCCAGCCACTTGATTGACTCCTCGAGCCACGCGTGCGCCAGCGCCGCGCCGTCCGCCAGCTTCTCCGGCGGATCGGTCTGCGGATCGACGGTCGCAAGCCCGTGCCTGCCGGCGGGGTAGACGTGCAGCGAGAACGGCACGCCGTGCGTCGCCAGCGCCTCGGCGTACATAAGCGAATTCATCACGGACACGCTCGCGTCCGTGCGCGTGCACCACAAAAACGTCGGCGGCGTGCGCTCCGTGACCATGCGCTCGCACGAGAACGCCGCGGCGTCCGCGTCCGACAGCTCCTCACAGCCGAGCAGGTTTTTGAAACTGTTCGTGTGAGCGTACGTGCGGTGGTCGGGATCGCCCGTGATCACGGGATAGCCGAGGATCGCGGCGTTTACCGGCTTGCTGTCCGGGAACATCTTGCGCACATCGTCACAGTCAAAACGGTTCGTGTAGTGCGCCGCCAGATGCCCGCCCGCGGAAAAGCCCATGATCGCGATCTTCTCCGTGTCGACGTTCCACGCCTCGGCGTTTTCATACAGCGTCTCCATCGCGCTCGCGACCTCAATGAGCTGCACGGGATGGCGGTGCGGCTTGCACGAATACCATAAGATCACGACGTTAAAGCCCGCGGGCAGGTAGTTCAGCGCGATCGGCTCCGCCTCGCGCTGACTGCAAAAGCGGTATGCGCCGCCGGGCAGCAGCAGGATCGTCGGACGCCTGTCTTGCTCGCGGTGCATCTCCGTCAGGTTAAACGGCAGATACGTCTCCAGATACGGCGCGCGTCCGCCCTCGTTGAGAAACGAGTACCGCCCGCCGAGCGATACGGTGAAATGTTCCATCCTTCAGCCTCCTCTCATCAAGGCGATTATAGCACCGCGCCGCCGCCGATGCAAGTTCTTGACGCTCAGCGCGAAATATGGTATGATGACGCAGAATACTTCGATCCTTGGAGGAAGCACGATGAAAAACGAAGAGTTTATCCGGTACGGGCTTCGCGTCGTCGCGGACAGCGATCCCGACGTCGCGCGCGCGATGGAGCAGGAGCTGCGCCGTCAGCGCCGCAACCTGGAGCTGATCGCGTCGGAGAACCTCGTCAGTCCGGCGGTGCTGGCGGCGATGGGCTCCGTGCTGACCAACAAGTACGCCGAGGGCTATTCCGGTCACCGCTACTACGGCGGCTGCGAATTCGTCGACGTGGTGGAGGACATCTGCATCGACCGGCTGAAAAAGCTGTTCGGCTGTCAGTACGCCAACGTCCAGCCGCACAGCGGCGCGCAGGCGAACCACGCGGTCTATATGGCGCTGTGTCAGCCGGGCGACACCGTGATGGGCATGCGGCTCGACCACGGCGGTCATCTGACGCACGGCAGTCCTGTCAACTTCTCCGGCAAGGAGTACAAGATGGTGCACTACGGCGTCGACGAGGCGACCGGCCGCATCGACTACGATCAGGTGCGCGATCTGGCAAAGCAGTACCGCCCGAAGATGATGATCGTCGGCGCGTCCGCCTACCCGCGCGAGCTGGACTTCAAAACGTTCGGCGAGATCGCGAAGGAGGTCGGCGCGTACTCGATGGCGGACATCGCGCACGTCGCGGGACTTGTGGCGGCGGGGGAGCATCCCGATCCCGTGCCGTACATCGATGTCGTCACCACCACCACGCACAAGACGCTGCGCGGACCGCGCGGCGGCGTGATCATGACGAACGATCCCGATCTGGCGAAGAAGATCAACAGCGCCGTGTTCCCGGGCAGCCAGGGCGGCCCGCTGATGCACGTGATCGCGGGCAAAGCGGTCGCGTTCGGCGAGGCGTTGAAGCCGGAGTTCAAGGCGTATCAGCATCAGATCAAACTCAACGCGCAGGCGCTGGCGGGCGCGCTGCTTTCGGGCGGCTTGCAGCTCGTCTCCGGCGGCACGGACAACCATCTGATGCTCGTCGACCTGCGCGAAAGCGGCGTGACCGGCAAGGAGCTGGAGACGCGGCTGGACAGCGTGCGCATCACGGTCAACAAGAACTCGATCCCCGGCGATCCGCGAAAGCCGAGCGAGACGAGCGGCATCCGCGTCGGCACGCCCGCCGTCACGACGCGCGGCTTCGGCGAAGCGGAATCGCGCGAGGTCGGCGCGCTGATCTGCGCTGCGGTCACGGACTTCGACGGACGCAAGGCCGAGATCGAACAGCGCGTCGAGACGCTCTGCAAACGCTTCCCGCTGTACGAGGGAGAATAACAGACATAAAAAAGCACCGCCGCACGGCGGTGCTTTTTTATGCGTTTTACAGACCGAGGATCTGCTGCTTCTTCGCGTCGAACTCCTCCTGCGTGAGGATGCCGTCGTCCAGCAGCTTCTTCAGGCTTTGCAGCTTGGCGGCGGTGGGATCCTCCTCTGCGGGGACGGGCTCCGGCTCGGGCTCCTCGGTGGGGTTGGTGATCTCCTCGTAGAACGCGGCGCGGACAAGTCCCTGATACAGCGGCAGGAACAGGAAGGTCGCGATATAGACCAGCACCAGGATGATCGAGAACAGGATGCCGGCGTAGGGGATCTGCGCCAGCAGCGCCAGCAGCAGAGCGGCAACGCCGATGAAGACGCCGGGCAGCACGTCGCCCCAGAACATCTTGCCCTTGTAGCCCTTCGTGCGCTCCTTGGAGACCTTGATCGCGTCGGTGATGGCGACGTCCGGCTCGTGGACCAGAATGTACGGCGTAAAGCGGTACTCGTAGGTGCGGATGATGGCGAACACGATGCCGACGATCGGGATCAGCGCCCACAGGAAGATCCACAGCGTCATCCACGCCATGCCGCACAGCACGCGCTTGATGGTCGCCCAGTCCTTGAAGCAGTCGAACAGATGGACCGCCATGACCTTTTCGCCGCGGTAGCCGTGCAGATAGACCATCGTCATCGAGGTCGACAGCAGCAGCCCGACTGCAATGCCCAGACCGGGGATCGCAAAGCCGCACAGACACGAAGCGACCACGGACAGCAGACCGTACAGCAGGGAGATGCCCCACAGACGGATCGGCTTCTCCATCAGCTTCGCAAATGCCTTGCCGAGAACTTTGAACAGCATACAGAACCCTCCTAATAGATAAAATTATTTATATGCCTGTTTTCATTATACTATGCCGCGCGGGATTGTCAATTTCTTTTTTTTCGTAAATCCCGTTTTTTGGCAAAATCCTTGTGAAACATCCATAAAAAAGGGGCGGTGTCCGCGCGATCTATTGTGAAAATATCACGGTTGACTTTAGTCATTTAAAGCTTTATACTAACAAACATGAAAAACAGCTTGCGGCAGCGTGCCGTCATGCTGTCGGAAACTGCGCGGGCGATCCGCGCGAACACCCGTAACGGTAAAGGAGTAATGAAAACCATGAAAAAACTGATCGCTTTGATGCTTGCGGCGCTTCTGGTGCTGGGACTTGCCGCCTGCGGCGAGACTGCCGCTCCCGCGACCGAGCCTGCCGAGACTGCCGCTCCCGCCGAGACTGCCGAACCGGCAGCGCCGGCTGAAGAGGGCAAGACCTACACCGTCGGCATCTGCCAGCTGGTGCAGCACGACGCGCTCGACGCGGCGACGCAGGGCTTCAAGGACGCGCTGACCGAGGCGCTGGGCGACGCCGTGACGTTCGACGAGCAGAACGCCCAGGGCGACAGCCCCACGTGCGCGACCATCGTCACCGGCTTTGTCTCCAACAACTATGATCTGATCATGGCGAACGCCACGCCCGCGCTGCAGGCCGCCGTTTCCGCCACGACCGATATCCCCGTGCTGGGTACGTCCGTCACGGACTTCGCCACCGCGCTGAACATGGACTTCGCCGCTGCCGACGGCACCGGCATCAACGTCTCCGGCACGTCCGACGGCGTTCCCGGTCAACTCTATGCCGACCTGGTGAACGAACTCGTTCCCGACGCGCAGAAGGTCTCCGTCCTGTACTGCTCCGCGGAGCCGAACTCCGTTGTGCAGGCCGAGGATTTCATCCCCTGCATGGAAGCGTACGGCGCGACTTGCGAGGTCTTCACGTTCGCCGACTCCAACGATCTGCAGTCCGTCGTCACCACGGCGATCGCCGACTGTGACGCGATGTATATCCCGACCGACAATGTCGCCGCCTCGAACATGACCATCATCCGCAACGTCTGCGAGCCGGCGGGCATCCCCGTCATCTGCGGCGAGGAGAACATGTGCGGCGCCGGCGGTCTGGCGACCGTCTCCATCAGCTACTATGACATCGGTCACGTCTGCGGCGAGATGGCTGTGCAGATCCTGACCGAGGGCGCGGACATCACGACGATGCCCATCGGCTACGCCAGCGACCCCGTCAAGGAGTACAACGCGGACTACGCCGCCGCGATCGGCTTTGAGATGCCCGAGGGCTTCAAGGCGATCGGCGAATAATTCTCATACAAGGCGAGGATAAAAGCTTCGGACAGAGCCGTCTGCGGACGGCTCTGTTCGGCGCATGTCCCGCCGTAAAACACCACAGGGGGAACTTCCATGCTGGAATACTTTGCTTCACTGAACGGCGCGGCGCTGCTGCGGGCTTGCCCGGGCGGCATCGCGCAGGGCCTGATCTGGGGCATCATGGCGCTCGGCGTCTACATGACCTTCCGGATGCTGGATCTCGCGGATCTGACGGTTGACGGCTCGTTCGCGACGGGCGGCGCCGCGTGCGTCATGCTGATTGCGAACGGCTGGAATCCTGAGCTGGCGCTGCTGATCGCGTTCCTCACCGGTCTTGTCGCCGGTGCGGTCACCGGCCTTCTGCACACGAAGCTCGGCATACCCGCCATCCTTGCCGGCATCCTGACGCAGATCTCGCTGTATTCCATCAACTTGAATATCATGGGCAAGGCGAACCAGGCGATCAACGTAAACGCCACCGTTTTGCGCATTACGTCGAACGCCAATCTGCTGTGGCGTACCATCGTCATCGTGGCGGTCTGCTGCGTGGCGCTGATCTCCGTGCTGTACTGGTATCTCGGCACCGAGCACGGCAGCGCCCTGCGCGCCACCGGCTCCAACGGCGCCATGAGCCGCGCGCTCGGCATCAACACCGATACGATGAAGATCGTCGGTCTGGCGCTGGGCAACGGACTTGTCGCGCTGTCGGGCGGCATGCTGTCGCAGTACCAGGGCTTCGCCGACGTCAACATGGGACGCGGCGCGATCGTCATCGGTCTTGCCGCCGTCATCATCGGCGAGGTGCTGGCGGAGGCGATCATCGGCAAGCGGCTGAACTTCTGGCTGCGGCTGCTGTTCGTCGTGATCGGCAGTATCGTGTACTATCTCGTCTACGTGTTCGTGCTCTGGCTCAAGTTCCCGGCGAACGACATGAAGCTCCTCACGGCGATCGTCGTGGCGATCTTCCTCGCCGTGCCGTATCTGCAGAAGATGCGCAAGAGCTCGTTCCATCATGCCGGCGTGCGCGCCCGCGCACAGCAGAAGGGAGGGGATCGCTGATGCTTCGCGTGGAATCGATCTCCAAGACCTTCAACCCCGGCACCATCAACGAAAAGAAGGCGCTCTGCGGCGTCAGCCTGCACCTTGCGCCGGGCGATTTCGTCACGGTCATCGGCGGCAACGGCGCTGGCAAATCCACGCTGCTGAACGCCGTCGCGGGCACATGGCCCGTTGACGACGGCAGGATCCTCATCGACAACGTGGACGTCACCGGTCTGCCGGACTTCCGCCGCGCCAAGTATATCGGGCGCGTGTTCCAGGATCCGATGATGGGCACCGCCGCGAATATGCAGCTTGTGGAAAATCTGGCGCTGGCGCTTCGCCGCGGCAAGACGCGCACGCTCCGCTGGGGCGTGACCAAGGCAGAGAGCGAACAGTACCGCGAGCGGCTGGCGCAGCTCGGGCTCGGGCTCGAGGATCGGCTGACCGTGCGCGTGGGACTGCTGTCCGGCGGTCAGCGGCAGGCGGTCACGCTGCTGATGGCTTCGCTGATGCAGCCGAAGCTGCTGCTGCTCGACGAGCATACGGCGGCGCTCGACCCCAAGACGGCGGCGAAGGTGCTGGAGATCTCCGACCAGATCGTCAGCGAGAACAATCTCACCACGCTGATGGTCACGCACAACATGAAAGACGCCATCCGCCACGGCAACCGGCTGATCATGCTGCACGAGGGACGCATCGTGCTGGACATCTCCGGCGAGGAGAAGAAGAACATGACCGTTCCGCAGCTGCTGGAAATGTTCCACACCGTCAGCGGCAGCGACGACGCGAACGACAAGATGTTGCTGTCATAACGAAGAAAAAACTCCTCCGATGCGCTGCATCGGAGGAGTTTTTGTAATCACACGATCTCGTTCGGGCGCGGCTCGATGGCGATCTCCGTCAGCGTGACGGGACGGTAGCCGTGCGCGTGGCACCACGCCACGGCGTTGAAGATGCGCTCGCGGTAGTCCGGCTCGTAGTGCTTGAAGTCCTCGTAGAAATACTGCTCGTGGATCAGCAGATAGTGGAAGCTGTGATCCTCCCGCGCCGTGAGCGCCTCCATGGCGGCGTCGACCTCGTCCGCGGGGATCTTGTTCAGCACCAGATCGTCGTGAACGAAGATGATATCCTCCTTGTTGTCCACCCAGAAATCGCGCGTCGCCGCGTGCTGCAGCCGCTTGCCGTCCAGATAGTACGACACGTACGGCTCGCCGTTTTTCTTGAACGCGAACTCCGCGTCCAGCACGCGGAAGCCGAGGTTGCGGAACGCGCGCGTGGCGTACAGATTGGAGTCCGCAAAGTGCTGCGAGGTGATGCTGCTGAACACCTCGGGACCGGCGAAGTGGCGAAGCTCCCGATCCACCTGCCGACCTTCCTTCATGACCTGCTTGTAGGACGCGAATTTGTACGGGCTGTTCGGCTTGTCCTTTTTGGAGTGGAACGTGAACTTCAGCCAGTCGCCGTTCGCCTGAAACTCCTTTTTGTACTTGTCGGGGAACATCGTCAGATTGAAGCTGCCGTCGTCGTTTTCATAGTACACGTGCATGTGCGTCGGCGTGCCGTAGGTATCGTGCAGGTCCTTGAAGATGCGCAGAAACGGATCGTCGAAGATGGACGTGTATTCGTCCTGATGCTTATAGATGTTTTCAAAGCAGCGGATCACGTCGTCCACCGCCATGCGGTAGGTCTTGTAGGCGTTTTTGAACCAATAGACCACGATGGTCTCGCTCTCGCCGGTGTCGGGGTCCGACGCCTCGATGGGGTTGCGGTAGGCATCCAGCAGCACGTCCGCGGTGTAGACGCCGCCTTTCTCCTCCGCGATCGCGCCGCCGATGCGCAGAAAGCGTCCCGGCTCCGCCTTCACGGAGACGGTCACGGTCAAGCCGTCCTCACTTTCGACGCCGTCCGCGACGGAAAACAGCACGTCGCCGTCGATCGGCTTCAAAAATTCGATCGCCATGTTTTTTTCCTCCTTCGAGTGCTTTTGTTGCGTCCATTATACCAGCTTGCCGCGCGCAATTCAATCATCAGATGAAAAAATTTTCCGCTGCGGTCGTTTGCCGCCGTTCTGTTATTGACAAGATCGGGAAATGCGTGGTATAATTCTTTCAGCAAGCGAAAAAATTATATTTTTATCATACGGAGGGACAGATCATGGGCAAAAAGAGCAGCGATTTCCGCTACAACACCGGCGAGACCCGCGTGCCGTGGGCGGCGGTCGGCGAAAACTACAACGCCGAGGACCTGATGGAGGTCATCAAGTTCCTGATGCAGGGCGAGGGCAAGGCGCATGACGACGCGATCGCGGCGGTCCGCGAGGCGGTCATGAAGCTGGACAAGGTCTCCACGCCTCCCGGCAAGCTGTCGCTGGGCGACCGTGTGGACGCGGTCGAGGCGCAGGTCGCCGAATACCTGCATACGCCGAGCTCGCTTTTCCTCACCAACTGCACCGCGGGCTTTGAGATCGCCTACAAGTATGCGAACATCGGTCCCGGGGACGAGGTCATCGTGCCCGCCATCACGTTCATCGCCACGATGGCGTACCCGCTCGCCGCGGGCGCGAAGCTGGTCTTTGCCGACGTCGATCCCCGCACGCTGAACATGGATCCCGCCGACGTGGCGAAGAAGATCACGCCGAAGACCAAGATGATCGTGCCGGTCGACCTGGGCGGCTATCCCGTCGACCTCGATTCGATCATGGAGCTTGCGCACAAGCACGATATCCTCGTGCTCGAGGACGCGGCGCATTCGTTCGGCGCGCTCTACAAGGGACGCAACGTCGGTACCATCGCCGATTTCACCAGCTTCAGCCTGCACGAGGTCAAGAACTGCACCTCGTTCGGCGAGGGCGGCATCCTGACCACCACGGTCGAGTCGTTCCGCGACTACATGAAGGGCTCGCGCTTCTTCGGCGCGGACTTCACCCGTCACATCCCGAACTGGGTGTACGACGTCGTCCCCATGCCGGGCAAATACGGCCCGTTCGTCGCCGGCAACGCCTCCACCACCGAGATCCAGGCGATCGGTCTTTCGCAGCAGGTCAAGCGCTATGACAAGATCCTTGCCGAGCGCCGCGCCGCCGCGGAATACCTCAACAAGCGCTTCGCCGGCTGCGACGCGATCGTCCCGCAGCTGATGGGCGACGAAGGCACCAAGCCGAGCTTCCATATGTATCAGTTGCAGATCGACCCCGCGAAGGCGGGCGGCGATATCCAGGTGATGAAGAAGAAGCTGGAGGAGAAGGGCGTCACCAGCCTGCAGCACTTCGGACCGCTCTATCACTTCGATCTGCTCAAGACGTTCGGTTACAGCAAGGAAGAGATCGCCAAGACCTGCCCCGTGACCGAAGAGGCGTTCAACCACCGCTTCACGCATCTGCCGATCTACGATCTGGACGAGGATCAGCTCATCTACATGGCGGACGCCGTTCTGGAAAGCATCGACGAGATGCAGCGCGGTGTGTAAGCCATGAAGAAAGTACGTTTCGGTATCCTGGGCGCGGGCGGCATCGCCGATCGGCGCACGCTGCCCGGCATGCTGCTTGCCGGGCACGCGGAGATCACCGCGGTGATGGAGCTGGATTCCGCCGTGGCGGAGTCGCTGCGCGTCAAATACGGCGCGAAACGCGCCTATACGGACGAGGCGGCGCTGTGCGCCGATCCCGAGATCGACGCGGTGTACATCGCGTCGCCGATCACCTGCCACGCGCGGCAGGCGCGTCTTGCCGCGGACAACGGCAAGCACATCCTGATCGAGAAGCCGTTGGCGATGACCGCGGACGAGGGCGCAGCCATCGTGGCGTACTGCCGCGAAAAGGGCGTCAAGATGGCGGCGGGACTGATGATGCGCTTCGGCGCCTATGTGCAGGCGATGAAGCAGGCGATTGCCGAAGGCAAGATCGGCGACGTCGTGAGCTGTTTTGCGCACTTCACGGGCTGGTTCCCGGATATGCCCGGCAACTGGCGGCAGTCGAAGGCGACCGCCGGCGGCGGCGCGCTGACCGACATGGGCGTCCACTGCGTCGATCTGATCCGCTACGTCACGGGGCAGGAGGTGCGGCAGGTCGCCGCTATGCACGACACCATGACGTTCCGCTATGACGTGGAGGACAGTTCCGTCGTCCTGCTGCGGCTGGAAAACGGCACGCTTGCCACCGTGCAGTCCAATTTCAACATCCCCGACGACGCGTCGCTGTGGCGGCTGGAGTTCTTCGGCACGAAGGGCAGAATGGCGGGCAACGGCGTGATCGGGCAGATCGACGGCGGCACTGTGGACGCGGTGTTCGTCGAGGACGCCGGCGGCTACGACGCCGAGCAGAGCCACGAGGGCAAGACCGCGGCGACGGAGCTGGAGGTCGAGTTCGGCAACATGTACACGCGCGAGATCGAGAGCTTCTGTCTGTCCATCCTGGAAAATAAGCCGCTCGAGGTGCCCGCCGAGGAGGCGGTCACGGCGCAGCGGCTCATCGAGGCGGCGTACCGCGCCAACGACGAGGGACGCACGATCGATATGATGTAAAATCTGGCGCATCGGCGGGATTTTCCCGCCGGTGCGCCGTGCCGCAAAGGAGGCGCTCATTGTGAAGGTGCTTGCGATCACCTGTCATCCCGACGATGCGGAGATCTACGTCGGCGGTACGCTGTGCAAGTATGCCAGGCGCGGCGACGAGGTGACGGTCTGCCACATCGCGAACGGCAGCCAGGGACACGCCGTCATCCTGCCGGACGAGCTGCGGCGGCTTCGCATCCGCGAGGCGTATGAGGGCGGCAGGCTGCTGGGCGTGAAGGAGACGATCTGCCTGGACGTCAACGATCTGGAGGTCGACTCTTCAGACCGCGGCGTCGTCACCGCGCTGGTCGAGGTCATTCGCCACGCGCAGCCGGACGTGGTCTTCACCCACTCGCCGAACGACTATATGAAAGACCACGTCGAGACGGGCAAGCTCGCGTTCGACGCGACGTTCAGCGCATCTGTGCCGCACTACGCCACGGCGCAGTACATGGAAAAGCAGAGTTTTGCCATGCGGCAGCCGGTCGTCGGCGCGCGCATCGGCGAAGCGCCGCCGTTTGCGCTCGGCTCGCAGATGCCCGCGAAGCTCGTGCCGCTTTACTACGTGGACACGCCGTCGGGCGTCGGCTTCGAGCCGGATATCTACGTGGATATCACGGACGAGCTCGAAACAAAGCTCCGCGCGGTCGCCTGCCATGAGACACAGGTCAAATGGATGCGGGAGCACGATCATGTGGATTTTCCGGAGATGGTTCGCACCTTCTCCAAAAACAGGGGATATCAGTGCGGCAGACCGTATGCCGAGGGCTTCACCGCCTGCCGCGCGTACCCGAGAATGCCGGTGGCGGGACTGCTGCCGTAAGAGGAGGATATAAACATGGAAAAGAAGAAACTTGTCGTCGGCGTCATCTCGTGCAGCAGCATGGCGCGCAAGCATATGCAGGGCGTTCTGGCGTATCCGGACGCCGAGCTTGCCGCCGTCTGCGACATCGACGAGGCAAAAATCGAGGAGACGCTCACGAAGCTGAACGAGGACCGCGAGGTCCCCGCCGATCCGACGCGCTATACGGACTATAAGGAGCTGCTGAAGCATCCCGGGCTGAACACCGTTATCATCGTTACGCCCGACCAGCTCCACCGCGAGATGGCGGAGGCGGCGCTCGCCGCGGGCATGCACGTCCTGTGCGAAAAGCCGCTGGCGCTGACGCGCGAGGATATGCTGGCGATCGTCAAGGCGGCGAAGAACGCGAAGACGAAATTCATGGTCGGGCAGATCGCCCGCTATACGCCGAGCTTCCTCAAGGTCAAGGAGATCATCGACAGCGGAGAGATCGGCGAGCTGTACTTTGTCGAAAGCGAGTACGCGCACGACTATCTGCACATCATGTCGCAGGGCGGCTGGCGCAGCGATCCGATCCGCAACGGCGTCGTCGGCGGCGGCTGCCACGCGGTCGACCTGCTGCGCTGGATCGTCGGCGATCCCACCGAGGTCATGGCGTACGGCACGCACAAGCTGCTGCCGATGGTGGACTATGACGACGCGACCATCGCCATCATGCGTTTTCCGAATAATGTGATCGGCAAGGTGTTCGTCTCCACCGGCTGCAAGCGCAACTACACGATGCGCTCGGTGTTCTACGGCACGAAGGGCACGATCATCTGCGACAACAAGTCCGAGTTCTTCCAGCTTTTCCTGATGGACGAAAACGACCACAAGGCGGAGACCGTCCCGCAGGAGATCCCGGTCGAGGTCGCCAACCACAACGCCGTCGGCGAATTCCAGCATTTTGCCGACGCGGTGCTCTCGGATACCGACGTGCCGACCGATGCGGTCGCCGGCGCGAAGACCATCGCCGTCTGCATGGCGATCGTCGAATCGACCAAGACGCACGCGCCCGTCAAGCCGAACTACGATTTCACCGTCTGAGGAGGCGAGGGAAGTGCTGTCGTTTCTGCAGATAAACGTTCGCGCGGGCGAGCTGCTGTTTGAGGACCGGTTCACCGATCCCGATCTCACGAAGAATTGGGAGGTCCCCTGCGGCGAATGGACGGCGGGGGACGGGAAGCTGATCGGGCGCTTTCGGAAAGACGACGGCAGTCTGATCTACTCCCGCAGGCAGTTCCCGGGCGACATCATCCTGGACTTCACGGGCAGGATGCTCTCGCCGTGCGACAACGACCTCAACTTCACGTTCCGCGCCGACGGCTGGAATTATGAAGACACCGCGAAGCTCACCGGCTACATCGGCGGTCTGAACGGCTGGTGGACGAAGCGCGCCGGTCTGGAGCGCTATCCGGGTCCGACGCTTCGTGCGCTCGGCGACTTCGTCGCGGAGCCGGAGCGGGACTATCACATCCAGACGGGCATCGCGGGCGACACACTGTTTCTCGCGGTGGACGGAAAGCTGCTTCTGACGCTGACCGACCCCGATCCCATCGCCTCGCCGGACTGTGCGCGCGTGGGACTGGGCGTATACTGCTCGCAGATCGAATTCCGCGATTTCCGCGTGTACCGCGCGGACGTCGAGCACGTCGCGCGCGGCTATACGGCGCGTTTCTGAAGGTTTTCTTGGAAATCGTATCAGTCTGTGCCGATAAGGTTGACTTTTTTCGCATATTCCTGTATTGTATTTCTGTGAAAGACAAGACGGGAACGGTGGGAACAAATGATTTCAAATGAATCGATCAACGTCAAGGGCGTGCAGCGCCTGAACCGCCTGCGCGTTCTCAATCTGATCCGCCAAAACGGCAGCATCGTCCGCAGCGACATCGGGGAGTATTCCGGTCTGTCGCCCGCGGCGATCAGCGGCATCGTCAACTACCTGATCCGTATGGGTCTGGTGGTGGAATCCGGCGTGGAGAACGTCGACCGCACGGGGCGCAAGGGCTTGCTGCTGCACTTCTGCAGCGAGCGCTATGCGCTGATCGTCGCAGGGTGCGAGGATGATACGCTGCGCGTCTTTCTGACGGACCTTTCCGGCAAGGTGTTCGCCTCTCACGAACATTCGCTCGCCGACTGTGGTCCGCAGGCGATCACCGAGCGCCTTTGCGGCGCGGTGCGCGAGCTGCTGCGGGAGCCGTCCGCGCCCGAGGTGATCGCGTTCGGGCTGTCGATGTCGGGCTTGGTGCTCGACCACGGCGAAAACGTGAAATCGTCGCACATGTCGTGGGACATCCCCGCCGTGCGCAAGGAGCTGAAGGCGCTGCGCGACGTGCCGTTCCTGGTGACGAACAACACCTTCACCAAGGCGGTCTGGCTCTGCCGCGGCAGCGTGGACGAGGTCGCGGGCGTGACGGTGTTCGTCGATCTGACGCACGGCGTCGGCGCCTCGCTGATGAAGGACGGCGTGCGCGACCCGCTGTTCATCGGCGAGGTCGGACATACCACGGTCGCCGCGGACGGCGAGCCGTGCGGCTGCGGCAACCGCGGCTGTCTGGAGCAGATGTGCTCGCCGCAGCGTATGCTGCGCCTTTATCGCGAGCGCAGCGGCAAAACGGTCAAGGACATGGCGTCGTTCGCCGCGATCGTGGGCGAGGGTGATCCGGACGCGAACGAGGTGCTGGACGAGTGCGCCGAATATCTCGGCATCGGGCTTGCCACGCTGATGGTGCTGTTCGATCCGGGCAAGCTGCTGATCAACGCCTACGACTACGCCGACTGCCCGCGGGTGGTCGAGCGCGCGTGCGAAGCGATGCGCCGCCGCGTGTTCCCCGGCGTCGGGCGCGATCTGCACGTGGAGACGATCTGTTTCGACGACGGCGATCTCGTCCGCGCCATGACGCACGAGCTCTGCGATTCGCTGTTCTCCGAACAGCTTCCCGTGGACATCTTCCGCCAGATCGGCGGCGAATAAAAAGGAGAGCGCACCATGGCGGAATTCTTTGACATCACGCAGGTCGATCCGAATCTGCTTGCCAAAAACGAGATCACCGTCCCGCCGGAGACCATCGTCTACCGCGACGTGCGGTCGCTTCCGGTCGACTTCTACGGACTGTGGGAGCCGCGCGGTGCATCGCCGTTCCGCCGCATGCCGTCCGACGTCGCGGAGTCTGTCAGCCGCGGCGTCTTCAACCTCAGCCACCAGACGGCGGGCGGACGCATCCGCTTCCAAACCGATTCCAAGGTCATCGCCATCCACGTCGTCCAGCGCGAAAAGCTCCGCTATTTCGCGCACATGACGTTTCTCGGCACATCCGGCTTCGATCTGTACCGCGTCGAGGACGGCAAGCAGGTCTTCACCAAGAGCCTTCTGCCGCCCGTCGACCGCGACAAGGGCTACGACGCGCTCGTGGAGATGCCGGACCGGCGGATGCGCGAGTATATCCTCGACTTCCCGCTGTACGACTGGGTGACCGATCTGTCGCTCGGTCTGGAAAAGACGGCGAAACTGGAGGGCGGTTCGCCCTACACGGCGGCGGAAAAGCCCGTCGTCTTCTACGGCCCGTCCACGCTGCAGGGCGGCTGCGCCTGCCGTCCGGGCACCTATCACTGCGCGCTGCTCAGCCGCTGGCTGGATATGGATTATGTAAACCTCGGCTTTTCCGGCTCCGCGCTCGGCGAGCCGGAGATGGCGAATTATCTCGCTTCGCTCGACGGCGCGGCGTACGTGCTGGAGTACGAGGGCAACGCCCCGACGGCGGAGCATCTTCGCGCCACGCACGAGCCGCTGTTTCAGACCATTCGTGCGGCGCATCCCGATACGCCGATCCTGATCGCGGGGCACTGGGCGCCGCCGGATACGCGCCCGGACGAGCTGACCGGGGCGCAGCAGGCGGAGCGCGGCGCGGTCATCCGCGACACCTACGACCACGCGGTCGCGGCGGGGGACAAAAACGTATATTATCTCGATTCGCAGTCGGTCTTCACGGACTATGGCGGCGCGGACTGCACGGTGGACGGCGTCCATCCGAACGATCTGGGCTTTTATCTGATGGCGAAGGCGGAGGAGCCGATCCTGCGCAAGATGCTGGGATTGCCGGACTGACAGCGCAATCAGAAAAAAACGCCGTATCGCAACGATACGGCGTTTTTGCGCTTTTTCGGCGAAACCCCTTGATTTTTGCATTGTGTATGCTATAATGTGATTGTGTTAGCGGCTGCTAACAAAAAACTGATCGAGAAGGAAAGCGTATGTTCAAAACGACCTTGAAGATCGAAGGCATGCAGTGCGGTATGTGCGAGGCGCATATCTGCGACGTGATCCGCAGGACGGTCCCCGCGGCAAAGAAGGTCACGGCGTCCCGCGGCAAAAAGGAGGCGTCGTTTCTGACGGAGGAGGCGGTGGACGTCGGGCTGCTGAAGGCGGCGGTCGATCAGACCGGCTATACCTGTCTGTCCGCGGAATCTGCACCCTGTCAGAAGAAAGGACTGTTCGGCTGAAAATGAAGACTGTCGCTGCGGGGCTTTTGATCCCCTTTAGCGGGACGGCGGCAGGAGCCGCGTGTGTATTCTTCCTGCGAAAAGAATTGAAGCTCGGCGTGCAGCGGGCGCTGACCGGCTTTGCCGCCGGTGTGATGGTGGCGGCGTCCGTCTGGAGCCTGATCGTCCCGGCGATCGAGCAATCCTACGCAATGGGGCAGTTCGCGTTTTTTCCGGCGTTTTGCGGCTTCTGGACGGGCGTTCTGTTCCTGCTTCTGCTGGATCACGTGATCCCGCATCTGCACAGGGGCATTGACCAGGCGGAGGGACCGAAAAGCCGGTTTACCCGCACCGCGATGCTGGTGCTTGCCGTGACGCTCCACAACATTCCCGAGGGCATGGCGGTCGGCGTCGTCTACGCGGGGCTTTTGAGCGGCACGGCAAGCGTCACGGCGGGCGGCGCGCTGGCGCTCGCACTGGGCATTGCCATACAGAACTTCCCGGAGGGCGCGATCATCTCCATGCCCCTTTATGCAGAGGGCAAAAGCAAGCCGAAGTCCTTTTGGCTCGGCGTTCTGTCCGGTGCGGTCGAGCCGGTTTTCGGCGCGCTGACGGTGATCGTAGCGGGTTTGGTGGTTCCGGCAATGCCGTATCTGCTGTCCTTTGCGGCGGGCGCCATGCTGTACGTAGTCGTGGAGGAGTTGATCCCGGAAATGTCCGCGGGAAAACACTCCAACATCGGCGTCGTGTCCTTTGCCGTCGGCTTCAGTCTGATGATGGCGC
This sequence comes from Oscillospiraceae bacterium, assembly GCA_017443965.1. GTDB lineage: Bacteria > Bacillota > Clostridia > Oscillospirales > Oscillospiraceae > RGIG3566. The sequence continues at coordinate 6,753 of JAFSXP010000119.1, read as the reverse complement.
TGGACGCCGCGCTGGGATGAGAAAGCAGGGAAGGTGGGAACGATATGAAACCCGAATATAAAAACTGGATACCGAAAGGCATGATTTGGTCTGCGGTCGGCGTGACCGCGGCGCTGCTTCTGCTGCTCCTTGTTTTCGGGCTGACGGGACTTGTCTCCGGAACTCTGAAAACCGCGCTGTGCATTATTTTCCTTGCGGGCACGCTGATCGGCGTCGTCGTTTCCGTCTGGATGCTCCTGATGTACCGCGCCTTTTCCTACGACGGAAAACGGCAGATGTCCCGTCAGATCATCGAGGGGATCGCGGAGCGCGTCGAACTGCCGGACGGCGGGAGGTGCCTTGACGTCGGCTGCGGCAGCGGCGCGCTCGCAATCGCCTGCGCCAAGCGCAACCCGAGCGCCTCCTTGATCGGGATCGACCGCTGGGGGCAGGAATACGCCTCGTTCAATAAGCCGCTCTGCGAACGCAACGCCGAAGCCGAGGGCGTCGCAAACGTCTCGTTCCGCCGCGGCGACGCCACGAAGCTTGACTTTGCGGACGAGACGTTCGACGCGGTCGTGAGCAACTTTGTCTATCACAACATCCCCGGCGACCGGCAGACGTATCTTCTTGAAACGCTGCGCGTACTGAAAAAGGGCGGCGTCTTCGCACTGCACGACGTTTTCTCGAAATTCAAATACGGCGATATGCAGGCGTTCGTCCGGAAACTCAAGGACATGGGCTATGAAAGCGTCGGGCTGATCGACACGGCGGACGGTACGTTCATGACGAAGCGGGAAGCCGGATGGATGGGACTTACCGGCTCCGCGCTGCTGATCGGCAGAAAGTGAGGCGTTTATGGGACTGTTTTCAAAGTTTTTTGCACAGACAAGAAAGCCGGAGGGCTTTCTCGGCAAACTGATGGTGGGCGGCATGAACGGCGGGCACGCAAAGCTTGCCGATTGGGGCATGTCGCATCTCGCCGTCATAAACCCCGCGCGCATCGCCGACCTCGGCTGCGGCGGCGGCAGGAACGCCGGAGAACTTCTGAAGAGGTATCCGCGGGCAAAGTTGTCGGCGCTGGACTATTCGGAGATTTCTGTGGAAAAGACGAAGGATACCAACAAGGCGTTCATCGAGGCGGGAAGGTGCGCTGTCGTGCAGGGCGACGTTGCGGCGCTTCCCTTTGAGGACGCCGCCTTCGACCTTGCCACGGCATTTGAGACGGTCTATTTCTGGCAAGGACTCGAAAAATGCTTTTCCGAGGTTTTCCGCGTTCTGAACGGCGGCGGCACGTTTCTGATCTGTAATGAATCCGACGGCGTTGACGAAGCGTCGCTCAAATACGAAAGAATGATCGACGGAATGAAATGCCATACCATAGAGCGGCTTGCGGCGGCATTAAAGGCGGCGGGCTTTTCGGAGGTCATAGCAGACCATCACCCGTCAAAACCGTGGATCACGGTGCTGGCGAAAAAAGCCGTGGATACAGCAGAAGAATAAGCACAAAAAAGCGGACGCTCGCAGGAGCGTCCGTTTTTTGTTTGTAAATCTACCCTTCCGCTTCGCCGATCAGGTATTCCAGCGTCTCGTAGAGGCGGTCCACCTCGACCGGCTTGGTCAGGTGCGAGTTCATGCCCGCCTGTAGCGAGTGCTGCACGTCCTCGTCGAAGGCGTTGGCGCTCAGCGCGATGATCGGCGTCGTCTTCGCGTCGGCGCGGTTCAGCAGACGGATCGCCGCTGTCGCCTCCAGACCGTCCATCACGGGCATCCGCACGTCCATCAGGATCGCGCTGTAATGCCCGATCTCGCTCGCCGCGAACATCTCCAGCGCCAGCTTGCCGTTCTCCGCGTGATCGACGTTCACCTCGCGCATGCGAAGGATCTCGCGGATGACCTCGGCGTTGATCTGCATATCCTCGGCGAGCAGCACGTTCTTGCCCTTCAGGTCGGCGCGTTTGCCTGCGCGCTGCAGGCGGCGGCTCTTTTTCTGCAGGATGCGCTCGAACTCGCTCAGCACGCTCGAGGCGAACAGCGGCTTCGACATGAAGCTGTCCACACCCACGCTGAACGCCTGCTCGGCGACGCCGTCCCAGCCGTAGGCGCTGAGCACGATGATGGTCGTCTGTTCGTCGTCCATCTCGCGGATGCGGCGCGAGACCTCCACGCCGTCCAGCTCCGGCATCTTCCAGTCCACCAGCACAAGTTGATACGGGTCCTGCTTGGCGCGCTGCAGATCGAGCATTTTCAGCCCCTCCGCACCGCTCAGGCAGGTGTCGGCGGTGACGCCGACCTCCTCCAGAACGAGCTTCGCGTGCTCGCAGGCGATGGGATCGTCGTCGATGACCAGCACCTTGATCTCGCTCGGGCGGAACACGTACTGCTCCGCCAACTCGGGATCGCTGTTGAGAAGCGTCACGGTCACGGTGAATTCCGATCCGACGCCCTTTTCTGATTTGACGGAAATGTCGCCGTGCATCATCTCCACGATGCTCTTCGTGATCGCCATGCCAAGGCCCGTGCTGCCGTATTTTGTGACTTTGTTCGAGTTTTCCTGTGCGAACGGCTCGAAGATCTTCGGCAGGAAATCTGCGTCCATGCCGATGCCGGTATCGCTGATGACGAAGCGCAGCGTCGCCTTGTCCTCAAAGCGGGCGGTCTGCTCCACGGTCATCGACACGGTGCCGGGCGCCTCGGTGAATTTCACGGAGTTGCCCAGGATATTGATCAGCACCTGCTTGAGTTTCATATCGTCGCCGATATACCGCTCGCTCGTCGTGCCGATGACGTCGCACAGGAAGGTCAGCCCCTTGTCCTGGCACTGCGGCTGGATCATCGTGCGGATCTGGTCGATCATATCCGGCAGCGAGAAATTCTCGTTTTTCAGGCTCATGCGACCGGACTCGATGCGGCTCATATCCAATATGTCGTTGATGATCCCCAGCAGATGTTTGGCGCTTTCGCCGATCTTCGTCAGGTAGTCGCGCGTCTGCGCCGGCAGGTCGAGATTGGCAAGCGCGATGCTGTCCAGCCCGATGATGGCGTTCAGCGGCGTGCGGATCTCGTGGCTCATGTTGGACAAAATCGCGGTCTTCGCCATGCTTGCCTGTTCCGCCTCGCGCAGCGCGTTCGACAGCAGTTCGCTTCGCACGCGGCTTTCGCGCAGCACGTCCGTGACGTCGGATTTCAGCAGGATGTAGAAATGCGACTCCGCGATGACGGTCGAGTAGGTAAAGCGCTTGTTGAAGACCTCGCCGTCGATGTCGCAGGTCATGTTCACGACGTAGTTGTCGCTGTGCTTCAACTGCTCCTCGATGGTCTCGAACGACAGCGCCTTTTCGAGTTCTTCGATGTCGTGCTCTTTGCGTGACGCGGCAGGCAGCACCTGCGTGCGGACGTATTCGCTGTAGACGCCGTTTCGCTCCTTAGGGAAGATGCTGCCCTTCTGGATATTCGCGGCGTCGCCGATGACAACGCCGTAGTTGTCGCCGATGAGATAGGTCACCATGTCGTACTGCTTGGCGAGCACCTTTCCGTTCAGCACCTCGGTCACGCGCTCAAAGTTGCACTCGGTCTCCACGGCGAACACGATGACGTCGCCGCTCTCCGGCTCGACCAGCGCGCTGGCGGTGAATTTGACGAAGCACTGTCTGCCGGACTTGCGGCGGCAGTACGCCATCACGGAAAGCGGCTCTCCGCCGGCGTAATAGGCGTCCATCAGTTTCTCCGGCGTAAACGCTTTCTCGTACCGCTCCCTCGCGCCTTTGAGAAGAAAACTCTCCTTGCGGGCGCGGATGCAGTCTGCGTAGGGAAGACCGGCGCGGTCGGTGTCGTACAGGTCGCTGCCCTGCGCGTCCTCCACAAGACCGGTCGTCAAGTTCAGCCGCATCACGGCAAGACTGTTCGCGCTTGCGGAACTGAACGCTTCGCCCATCGCCTTGTAGACCTTGGCGCGGCGGTTGAGTTCCTCCTGCATGGCGTGCTTTTCCGTGATGTCGCCGATGAACACGTAATACACGTCGCCGTAGCCGGGCATCTGCGCGAAATGGCCGTAGTCGTCCACCCAGCGGACGCTGCCGTCGCGGCGGATGATGCGGTACTCGACGTAGTCCAGACCGGCGGCGTTGCTTTCGTTGGCGATCTGCGCGTCGATCGAGGCGAGCGTCTTTTCGCGGTCGTCGGGATGCACCAGACCGGGGAAGGTGTCGTCGGTCAGTTCCGCGAACTGCGCGCGGTCCTCGCAGCCGAAGATGTGCAGCGTCGCCTCGTTGACGTAGATCATCTTCTGTTCGCCGACGGCGCTGTAGATGAAAAATCCGCCCGGGATCTGTTCGGCAAGCCAACCGGCGCCGGAGACCATTTCCTCGCTGAGTTTCGGCGTGTTGTTGGGCATACGCAGCACTCCTTTCGCCCGACAGGTTTCGACGATCTTCTTCGGACACAGTATAGCATATCCGCCCGCTCTGTACAATACACTTTCTTGATTTTGCCGCACAAAAAAACAGCGCCCCGCGTGGGAGCGCTGTTTTTGATTTGAGATCAGAAGATCGGCACGACGGCGCCGTTGTAGGTGCTGTTGATGTAGTCCTTTACGGCGTCGGTCAGCAGCGCGCTGACAAGCGCCTGCGTCTTTTCGGCGTTCTCGTCGCCCTCGCGGACGGCGATGATGTTGGCGTAGGTCTGCGCGGCCTCGCCGGAGGCGTCCTCGACTGCCAGCGCGTCGTTCACGTCCAGACCGGCGGCAAGCGCGTAGTTGCCGTTGATGACGGCAAGCGTGCCCTCGTCGGAGTTGGCAAGCTGCGGGGCGACGGTGTCGGCCTGCACCGGGGTGATGTTGTAGCCGCCGTTATCCACGACGTCCAGCGTGGTCACACCCTTTTCGACGGTCGCGTCGGCGGGCAGCGTGATCAGGCCTTCCTGCTGCAGCAGGAACAGCGCGCGGGTCTCGTTGCTGCCGTCGGCGGGGACGATGATCGTCGCGCCGGCGGGGATGTCGGCGATCGTATCCACGCCGTTGCCGTACAGACCGAACGGCTCATAGTGGATCAGCGCGGCGGAGACAAGGTGCGTGCCGTTCTCGGCGTTGAAGTTCACCAGATACGGCGTGTGCTGGAAGTAGTTCGCGTCCAGCTCACCCTCTTCAAGCGCGGTGTTGGGCAGCACATAGTCGTCGTACACCACGATCTGCAGATCGTAGCCCTGCTCCGCGAGCGCGTCCTTGACCTGCTCGAGGATCTCGGCGTGCGGCGTGGAGCTTGCGCCGACGATGATCGGGGTCAGCTCGGCGGGGGCGGCGGGCTCTGCGGTCTCGGCAGGAGCCGCGGGCTCGGCAGTCTCGGTCGTCTCGGGGGCGGGGGCGGGAACGGTGGGTTCGCCGCAGCCGGCAAGCGCCAGCAGCGAAGCGGCAAGGATGAGCGTCAGGATAACAGCGATCAGTTTTTTCATTTTGTTTACTCCCTTTCTTTTATCCGGTTTGGTTTGTTTTTTATTTCAAGAGCCGTTTTCGGTTCCAAAATAAACTATTTTGTAATGCGGCGGTCGGTCTTTCTCGCGATCAGCATACCGGCCTCCTGGATGATCTGCACGACCACGACGGTCAGCACCACGCACACCCAGATGATGTCGTCGTTGTAGCGCTGATAGCCGTAGGTGATGGCGATCTGCCCGAGCCCCGTGCCGCCGATGGTACCCGCCATGGCGCTGTAGCTGAGGATCGTCACGGTGGAGATCACCGCGCCGATGATCAGCGACGGCTTCGCCTCGGGCACCAGCACCTTCGTCACCAGCTTGAAGTCCGGCGTGCCCATCGCCTGGGCGGCTTCGATCACGCCGGCGTCGACCTCCTTGAGCGACTGCTCGACCATCCGCGCGACGTACGGCGAGGCGGCAAGGATCAGCATGACGATCATCGCCTTGTTGCCGAGGGACGTGCCGACCACGAATTTCGCCACCGGCAGCATCGCGACCATCAAAATGATGAACGGGATCGAGCGGAAGATGTTGACGATCACGCTGAGGATCTTGTTCAGCCACGGGATCGGGTGGATGCCGCCCGCGTCGGTCACGGTGATCAGCACGCCCAGCGGCAGCCCGATCACATACGACACCAGCGTGGACAGGAGCGTCATATAGACGGTCTCCCAAACGCCCAGCTGTATGACGCCGTTCGCCCACAGCTTATAGAACATTTCGGAAAACATCGCTTATCCCTCCTCCCGGTATTCCACGTTGTGACCGGCGAGCCACGCCAGCACCTTTTCCTTCTGCCGCTCGTCGTTCGGCAGCTCCAGGATCATCTGCCCGACCGCCTTGCCCTGCAGGTCCTTCGTGTCGGCGAACAGGATGTTGACCGCCGCCTGCGTCTCCAGCACCAGATTGGCGATGATCGGATCGAACGACTTCTCCCCGTCGAAGATGACGCGGATGCGGCTGCCGCCCTTCGTCGGGCGGGGGTCGCGCTTCTGCCCCGGCAGGATCAGCTCGCGCGCAATGTCGCTGCGCGGATTGGCGAACACCTCGCTGACGTCGCCCTCCTCGGCAATGCGGCTGTGGTCGATCACCGCCACGCGGTCGCAGATGAGGTCGATCACGCGCATCTCGTGGGTGATGACCACGATCGTCACGCCCAGTTCGCGGTTGATCTTCTTCAGCAGCTCCAGAATGGACTGCGTCGTATTCGGGTCGAGCGCGCTGGTCGCCTCGTCGCACAGCAGGTACTTCGGCTCCGTCGCCAGCGCCCGCGCGATGGCAACGCGCTGCTTCTGCCCGCCGGAG
>JAFSXP010000118.1 GCA_017443965.1 Oscillospiraceae bacterium | reverse complement strand
TCTCGACCTCGAGGATCCCGGCAACGAGCCGCAGTACGAAAAGCCCGGCTTTTTGGAGATGGGCGTCTCGCCGATCGACGCGCCCGACAAGCCGACGTACGTCACGCTCGACTTTGAAAAGGGCGTCCCCGTCAAGCTGGACGGCAAAAAGATGAGCCAGAAGGAGATCGTGCTGAAGCTCAACGAGTTGGGCGGCGCGAACGGCATCGGACTTCTCGACATCGTGGAAAACCGGCTGGTCGGCATGAAGTGCCGCGGCGTGTATGAGACGCCGGGCGGCGCGATCCTGTATAAGGCGCTCAACGTGCTGGAGACGATCACGCTCGACAAGTACGCCGCGCACAAGAAGCAGGAGCTTTCCGTCTGCTTTGCGGAGCTGGTGTATAACGGTCAGTGGTTCACGCCGCTGCGCGAGGCGCTTTCGGCGTTCGTCGACGTGCTGATGGAGAACGTCACCGGCACGGTCAAGCTGAAGCTCTACAAGGGCAACATGATCAACGCCGGCGTGTGGAGCCCGAACTCTCTGTACGACGCGGAGATCGCCACGTTCGACGAGGACAACGTCTACAACCAGGCGGACGCAACCGGCTTCATCAACCTCTTCGGTCTGCCGCTGAAGGTGCAGGCGAAGATGAAGGAGAAGCAGAAAAAATAAGGAGCAAAACAGCATGGAAAAGATGTGGGCGGGCAGAACGTCGTCGCAGACGGCGCAGATCGCCGACGACTTCAATTCCTCGATTTCGGTCGACAAGCGGATGTATCGGCAGGATATCACAGGCTCGATCGCCCACGCGCAGATGCTCGCGGCGCAGGGGATCATCCCCGCCGCAGACGCGGACGCGATCGTGGACGGGCTGACCGGCATCCTCGCCGATCTGGAGTCCGGCAAGCTGACCGTCGATCCGACTGCCGAGGACATTCACATGTTTGTCGAGCAGGTTTTGACCGAGCGGATCGGCGACGCGGGCAAGCGGCTGCACACCGCGCGCAGCCGCAACGACCAGGTCGCGCTCGACCTGCGGCTTTACCTGCGCGCGGAGTGTGAGACCGTCTCGGAAAAGCTCAAATCGCTGCTCGCGGCGATCGTGCAGCAGGCGGAGGAGCACGCGGACGTCATCATGCCCGGCTACACGCATCTGCAGCGGGCGCAGCCGATCCGCTTCGCGCATCACATCCTGGCGTACGCCATGATGTTCACGCGCGACCTCGGCAGGCTCGCCGACGCGGCAAAGCGGATGGACTTTTCTCCGCTCGGCGCGTGCGCGCTGGCGGGCACGACGTATCCCATCGACCGGCAGATGACCGCGCAGGCGCTCGGCTTTTCGGACGTCTGCCGCAACAGCATCGACGCCGTGTCCGACCGCGATTTCTGTGTGGAGCTGCTCTCGGCGCTGTCGCTCATCATGACGCACCTGTCTCGCTTCAGTGAGGAGATCATCCTGTGGTCTTCTTCGGAGTTCGGCTACGTCACGCTCGACGACGCATTCACCACCGGCTCAAGCATCATGCCGCAGAAGAAAAACTCCGACATGGCGGAGCTGGTCCGCGGCAAGACCGGGCGCGTCTACGGCGATCTCGTGGGCACGCTGACGATGCTCAAGGGGCTGCCGCTCGCCTACAACAAGGACATGCAGGAAGATAAAGAAGCGATCTTCGACGCGGTCGATACCGTCAAGATGTGCCTCGACGTGTTCACGCCGATGCTCGTAACGATGAAACTTCATCCGAGCCTCATGTACCGTTCGGCGCAGAAGGGCTTCATCAACGCTACCGACCTTGCGGACTATCTGACGAAGAAGGGCATGCCGTTCCGCGCGGCTTACAAGCTGACGGGGCAGATGGTCGCGTGGTGCATCGAACACGGTACCGTTCTCGAAGATGTGCCGCTCGCAACGTACCGCGAGCACAGCGAGCTGTTTGAAAACGATCTCTACGCCGCCATCGACCTCAAGACCTGCGTGGAGACGCGCACGAGCGAGGGCGGTACGGGCGAAGCGTCGGTCGCGGCGCAGATCGAATATGTGAAAGGTTTCCTATGAAAAAAGTATTCATTGACGGCAGCGCCGGCACCACGGGACTCCGCATTGCCGAGCGCCTTGCCGAAAGAGCCGATCTCGAACTGATCCGCCTTTCCGAGGAGGTCCGCAAGGACCCCGCCGCGCGGCGTGACGCGCTGAACGGCGCGGATATCGCGTTCCTCTGCCTGCCGGACGACGCGGCGCGCGAGGCAGTCTCCATGATCGAAAACCCCGATACCGTGGTGATCGACACCTCGACTGCGCACCGCACGGCGGACGGCTGGGTGTACGGCTTTCCCGAGCTGGGCGGCAGACGCGAAATGGTCAAAACGGCAAAGCGCATCGCCAATCCCGGCTGCCACGCCAGCGGCTTTCTGGCGCTGGTCGCGCCGCTGACGGAGCGCGGCGTGCTCGCGCCGGATACGCGGCTTTCCTGCTTCTCGCTGACCGGCTATTCCGGCGGCGGCAAGAAGATGATCGCCGAATACGAGGCGGACGGGCGCGACGCGCTGCTCTCCGCGCCGCGGCTTTACGGGCTGACGCAGAAGCACAAGCATCTGCCCGAGATGGCAAAGGTCGCGGGACTGACAAACGATCCCGTCTTCTGTCCGGTCGTCGCGCCGTTCTACGCCGGTATGGAGGTCATCGTGCCGCTGTATGATGTCGCGCCGGAGACGGTCAAGGCGGTCTACGCCGACTACTATCAGACCGGTCTTGTTCATTTCACAGAGAATGCGGACGAGGGCGGCTTCCTCTCCGCGGCGGCGTTTTCCGGACGCGACGACATGCAGGTCACGGTCACGGGAAACGGCGAACGGACGCTGCTGATCGCGCGGTTCGACAACCTCGGCAAGGGCGCGTCGGGCGCGGCGATCCAGAACATGAATCTCTGCCTGGGCGTTTCGGAAACGCTCGGCCTTGTCGTATAAGGAGAATCCTATGAAACTGATCGAAGGCGGCGTGTGCGCCGCAAAGGGCTTCACCGCTGCGGGCGTGCACTGCGGCATCCGCAAAAACCAGACGAAGCGCGATCTTTCGCTGATCTTCAGCGAGGTCCCCGCCTCCTGCGCCGCGGTCTACACCCGCAATCTCGTCAAGGGCGCGCCGCTGACCGTCACCAAGCAGCATATCGCCGACGGCACTGCGCAGGCGGTGATCTGCAACAGCGGCAACGCCAACACCTGCAACGCCAACGGGCGCGAAATCGCCGTGGGCATGAGCGAGCTTGTGAGCAAGCGCCTTGGCATAAAAGCAGAGGACGTTGTGGTGGCCTCCACAGGCGTGATCGGCCAGCCCCTGAGCCTTG
>JAFSXP010000117.1 GCA_017443965.1 Oscillospiraceae bacterium | reverse complement strand
CTCTTTCCAGGGCATTGTCATACGCTCCTTTCGTATGTTCTCTGCCCTTGTAGTTTACTGGAAAACTGTTACCTATGTCCTTGGACATTCTGTTACCTATCTTACCGGTCTATACAGACCTCGGCGCGTCGAAAAGGCTCCCTCTGTGAGGGAGCTGCCAGCGAAGCTGACTGAGGGAGTAACCCCCTCCGCCTCGCTTCGTTCGGCACCGTCTCACTGCGGTTCGGTCACGCCGCGGCTCTGACATGCCACCGGCATGTCATTCACTCCTGCGGCGCCGCTTCGCTACCCCAAAGGTGGAGGCTTTGGCGCTGCAACGCTCAACCCCTACAAACACTGTCGTCCGTCTACTGACCTCTGACCTCTGGCATCTGGCATCTGAAAAAACCGACCTCTCACGAGGTCGGATTTTGTGTCGCTTGTCTCACCCGACGGCGCACAGGAGGTCGCTGCCGAGCACGCCGCCGAGCAGCAGGACTGCCGCCGCGACGAGCGCGACCGAAACGATCACCTTGATGACGATGTTCTTCGTTTCCATACGATCACCTCACGCTCCGCGGCGGCGTAATGACCTTCATCGGGCACTTTTCCACGCATTTGCCGCACTGGGTACAGGCGTCATAGTTGATGTGCGCCAGACTGCCGTCCACGACGATGGCGTCGGCTTCGCACTGCCGCGCGCAGATGCTGCAGCCGATGCAGCCGACGGCGCAGACCTGCTTGACGGTCACGCCGCGGTCGCGGTTGCTGCACTGCACCGTGACGAACTGATCGGCGGGGATCAGTTCGATCAGCCCGCGCGGGCAGGTGCGGACGCACAGCCCGCAGGCGATGCAGCGGCTTCTGTTCACCACGGCGACGCCGTTTTTCACGGTGATCGCCTGTTCCGGGCATGCCGTGACGCACGAGCCCAGCCCCAGGCAGCCGTAACCGCAGTCGGCGATGTTCAGACCGCCCAGCACAACGCTGCGGCAGTCCTGCTCGCCGACGTAATTGCCCTGGTTTTTCGTGACGTCGCACGTGCCCTTGCACTTGACGAACGCGACCTTGCGCTCCATCTTGCCCGCCTCCGTGCCCATGACGGCGGCGAGCTTTTCCGCGACGTCCTTGCCGCCGACGGGGCAGCCCGTGACGGGCGCCTCGCCCTTCGCCACGGCGGCAGCCATGGCGTCGCAGCCGGCGTAGCCGCAGCCGCCGCAGTTGTTGCCGGGCAGCGCGTCGCGGATCGCACTCTCGCGCGGATCGGTCTCGACCTTGAATTTCTCACCGGCGAAGACCAGTCCCGCGCCGACCAGCAGACCGATCAGCGCGATGACGATCGTGGTAATGACGATGATACTCATGCTTCCACCTCCGTCACAGCGCCAGGCCCGAGAAGCCCATGAACGCGATCGACATCAGCGCGGCGGCGATCATCACGATGGGCGCGCCCCGCAGCGGCGCGGGGAGATCCTCCTCGCGGATGCGCGAACGGATGCCCGCCAGCAGCACGATGGCAAGCGTGAAGCCCACGCCGGTGCCGAAGCCCGCCACGACGCTCTGCAGAAAGTCGAAGCCGCTCTGCACGTTGGTCAGCGCCACGCCCAGCACCGCGCAGTTCGTGGTGATCAGCGGCAGGTAGATGCCGAGCGATTTATACACCGCGGGGGATTTCTTCTTGAGGAACATCTCGACGATCTGCACCAGCGCGGCGATGACGAGAATGAAGACGATCGTCTTCATAAAGCTCATGCCGTAGGGCGCCAGCACGTAGTCATACAGCAGGCTTGCCACCGCCGAGGCGATGGTGATGACGAAGATGACGGCGACGCCGAGGCTGGCGGACGCCTTCATCTGCTTCGACACGCCGAGGAACGAGCAGATGCCGAGGAATTGGCTCAGCACCACGTTGTTGATCAGCGCGGAGGAGATGATGATCAGGATCAGGGAGGTCGTCATGCATCTGCCTCCTTCCCGTCACATTGCTCCGTGCAGCCTGCACAGCAGCCGTCGCAGCCGCCCTCGACCAGCTTGCGCTGGCGCGTCTTGATGTTGGCGGCGTTCAGGATGGCGATGAACAGCGCGATCACTAAGAACGCGCCGGGCGGCTGGACGAAGACGGCGATGGGCTCCCAGCCCTCCGGGAAGACCTGCGCGCCGAACGCCGTGCCGTTGCCCAGCACCTCGCGCACAAGGCCCGCGAGCGTCAGCGCCACGGTGAAGCCGACGCCCATGCCCAGACCGTCCATCACAGCAAGACCGGGCGTGTTCTTGTTGGCGTACGCCTCGGCTCTGCCGAGGATGATGCAGTTGACCACGATCAGCGGGATGTAGATGCCCAGCGCCGCAAAGACGGCGGGGACGTACGCCTCCATCAGCAGCTCCGTGACGGTCACGAGCGACGCGACGATCACGATGTACGCGGGAAGCCGCACCTGATCGGGGATGACCTTGCGCAGCAGCGAGATCACAAGATTGGACAGGATCAGCACCGCCGTGGTGGAAAGTCCCATGCCGATGCCGTTTGCCGCGCGGGTGGACACCGCCAGCGTGGGGCACATGCCGAGCATCAGCACAAGCGTGGGGTTCTCCTTGATGACGCCGTTATACAGGCGCTCCAGATACTTGTTTTTCATGCTCTCACCCCCGTATGACCGTCCGGTAGAAGTCCAGCGCCGCGTTGACGGCGTTCACGACCGCCTTCGACGTGATCGTCGCGCCGGATACGCCGTCGATCTCGTCATCCGCGTCCGCGCCGCCGTCCTTCAGCAGCTTGAAGAACTCTGCGCTTCTGCCGTTAAACTGATCCTTGAACTCGGGATCCGCGGCGAGCGAGCCCTTGCCGGGCGTTTCGTGCAGCTCCGTGAAGGAGATGGCGTTGACCGTGCCGTCCGCGCTGATGCCGACGGACAGCGTCACGTCGCCGTCGTAGCCCTCCGCCGAGGTGACGGAGATCGCATAGCCCGTGAGCTTGCCGTCTGCGTCGAAGCCCTTGACCGCCTCGTTCAGCGTCACTCTGCCGAACGCCTCGCCGTAGCGCTGTCCCTTGTATTCCGCCGCGGCTTCGACCGCGTCGAACGAATACGCGTCGGGGACGACCTCCTGGTACGCCGCCCACGCGGCGGCCTCCTTCTGCGCGTCGATGTCCTCCTTCGTCAGCGTGTACACGCCGCTGAGCGCCAGACCGGCGAGCAGCGCGATCACGGTCAGCGACACGACCGCCTTCGGGATACGCCGCACAAGCGGCTTCGGCGCTTCGCCGCGCTGCAGCCGCAGCGCGTTCTTGCGATAGGCGAACGGCTTCGGCAGGATGTACATGTCGATCAGCGGCACGAACAGGTTGCCGATCAAAATCGAATAGCAGAACGAGTCGGCGCTGTTGCCCGCCACGCGGAACAGCGCGCCCAGCACGCCGATCAGGATGCCGTAGACCGTCTGTCCGAAGCGGCTGACCGGCGAGGTGACGTAGTCCGTCGCCATGAAGAACGCGCCCAGCATCACGCCGCCGCCGCACAGATGCGCGGCAAGGTAGGTCGGATCGAAGCCGCGTCCGCCGAACAGTCCCATGAACAGCGTGAACGCGCCGAGGATCGAGAAGCAGATGTGCCCGTGGATCACGTCCATCGTCCACAGCAGCAGTCCGCCCGCCAGCAGCGTCAGAATGCAGCTGCCGATGACGCCGTTGGACTGCCCGAGGAACATCTGCGTGACGTTCACGGTCTGTCCCTCCAGCAGCTCCGCGACCGGTGTGGCGGCGCTGACGCCGTCCACGGCGAACAGCGTCATCGGCGTGCTGAACGAGACCAGCAAAAAGCACCGACCGCCGAGCGCGGGGTTGATGAAGTTCTTGCCCAGACCGCCGAAGCAGCATTTGACAATTAAGATCGCGAACAGCGAGCCGAGGATCGGCAGCCAGATCGGCACGCTCGGCGACAGCGTCAGCGCCAGCGTCAGACCGGTGATGAACGCGCTGCCGTCCAACCACGTGTCGGGCTTGTGACACAGCTTGTCGAACAGGAACTCCGCCAGCACCGACGTGCCGACGGCGGCGAGAATGATCCACAGCGCGTGCAGCCCGTGCGACAGTACGCCGACAACGGCGGTCGGCAGCAGCGACAGCGCCACGATATACATGACGAATTTCGTCGTCCAGCGGTCGTTGACGTGCGGGCCGGAGGACAGATTCAGTGCGGCGGTACTCATTTGGCACCTCCCGCCTGCGCGGCGCGCTTTTGTGCCAGGATCTCGGCTTTGACCTGCTTGAAGGTCTGCGTCAGCGGCCGCTTGGCGGGGCAGACGTACGAGCAGGAGCCGCACGAGACGCATTCCAGACCGTACAGTTTCTTTTCATAGCGCTCGAAATTGCGGTGATCCGCCGCCTCCGCCATCAGCTGCGGCAGAAGCCCCTGCGGGCAGACTGTGGTACAGCGTCCGCAGCGCAGACAAGCGGTCTGCTGCCGCTGCGCGTCCTCCACGGGATCGGCGGTCAGCAGTGTGACGCCGTTCGTCGTCTTCTGCACGGGTACGTCGAGCGACGCCGCGGCGAAGCCCATCATCGGACCGCCGCTCAGCGCCTTTTTCAGCGCCGCCTCGTCCAGCCCGCACGCCTCGGCGAGCTCGCGGAAGCTCGTGCCGTCGTGGACGATGAAGTTCTTCGGCTCTTTGACCGCATCGCCCGTGACCGTCAGCACGTGGGAGTAAAGCGGCTCGTTTTTGACCAGCGCGCGACAGATCGCGTACAGCGTGCCGACGTTCAGCACGATGCAGCCGACGTCTGCCGGCAGCATCGAGACGGGGTAGTCGACGCCCGTCACGGCGTAGATGAGGCTGTGCTCGCCGCCCTGCGGGTATTTCGTGTGCAGCGGCAGCACGCTGACGTTGTCGATCGAGCCGCCGTCCGTCACAAGCGACTCTTTCATAATTTCGATCGCCTCGGGCTTGTTTTCCTCGATGCAGATGCAGCCGACCGCGTTCGGGAACATGCTCAGAACGAAGCACAGCCCGTCGCGGATCTCGGACGGATGCTCGCGCATCAGGCGGTCGTTGCAGGTCAGATACGGCTCGCACTCCGCGCCGTTCGCGATCACGTACTTGATCGCGGCGGGGTCCTTCGGTTTTAACTTGACGTGCGTGGGGAAGCCCGCGCCGCCCAGTCCGACGATGCCCGCCCATTGGACCTTTTCCAGGATCTCCTCGGGCGAGCGCCGCTTGGTCGCGCCGCCCTCCTGCGTCTGACCGATCCCGGGCGCGAGCGTGAACTTCCCGTCGTTTTCGATCACGATGCAGTCCGCCAGCGCGCCGGAGATCACGCGCCGCGGCTCGATCGCCTTGACGGTGCCGGAGCAGCTGCTGAAGACGTTGGCGGAGACAAAGCCGTCCGCCTCCGCGATCAGCTGACCGACCTGCACGGCGTCGCCCTTCCACACGACGGGCTTCGCCGGCTTGCCGATGTGCTGCGCGACGGGGATCACCACGTCGCCCTTCGGATAAAACCGCGTCAGCGGCACCTCGCGGCTGCGCGTCTTATGCTCTTTCGGATGGACGCCGCCGCGGAAAGTATGATGCATCCGATATCTCCTCCTTGACACAGGCAACGGAAAACGCTGCCTGAAAAATGCCGGGATGCGCCGTTGGCACAAAAACCGACATTTTATTTTTTTACTTGCATATCATAGCATATTCCGCCGTTTTTGTAAACGGTTCGGGGGCAGAAAAAAACGGAATCGACGAAAAGGGCGCACTCACATAGGGAGACAACAGGTTTTGAGCCGCCCTTTTCCGCCAATACTGCATTAAAAATGCGGGCAATCCGTCAGGATTGCCCGCATTTTGTGCTTTGTCTTGACGAAAAATTGCAGGCTCAAAACTGCGCAGCACCGCAAAGCGAGAGATTTTTGCGCGAGACAATGCAGAGAAAGAGGGAATCCTTGTCGGATTCCCTCTTTTGATAACGCAGTATCGCACGAAAAGATCCGCTTTGCGGCTATTGTATCCCTATGTGAGGGCGCCCAAAGCACGATCCTGCCGAAAAAAGCACTTTTCAAATCACGTTCTTTCTGCTATACTATAGAAGGAAAATTATCGCGTTTGCATTCCGGCGGATCGTCGGACGGCGGAAAGGGAGAGAAACCATGCGGTTCGGAAACGTGCTTCGTGTTTTGACGGCGCTGCTGCTTTTGGCTGTGCTGCTGTGCTTGGCTGTGCCCGCGCTTGCCGCGGATACGGTCGAGCTGAAGGCGGTCACAGGTACGTCGTCGGGCGGCGACGGCGGTCTTTTGCGCGAGCCCGCGGGCAGGACGTATCCCGCGCCGAAGCGCACGCGCGGCGCGTCCGCGCTTGCCGTGAAATACGACCCGCGTGAGGATCCCGACAATCTGCTGACGAGCGTCAGGGACCAGGGCGGCAGTGATCTCTGCTGGGCGTTCGGCACGCTCGGTCTTCTGGAGACGCAGCTGAAAAAGAACGGCTACGGCGAGCAGGACCTGTCCGAGATGCACATGGCGTACGCCACCAGCTCTTCCGGCGGCAACGATATCTACGGCTCGCAGTACCGCACGTCGCCGTCGTCCGGCGGCAACCGGCTGGTCTCCGCGCCCTATCTGATGCGCGGCGTGCTGAACGGCGCGGCGATGGAACTGGACGACCCCTATATCCTGCAGAACCCGCCCGAACGGTCGGTCACCACGACGCAGAGCGTCGCGGCGGCATACCGCGCGAAGAACATCCTGTTTTTGAGCGACGATATGCAGAAGGCGGACGTGCAGACGGTCAAGAAGTATATCGAAAGCTGCGGCGCGGTCGCGGCAAGTCTGTATTGGAACGGCAGCACCACCCACACCGGCAACACGGGCAGCACGACGACATACTACAATTCCGCGCATTACGCCTATTACTATAACGGCGCGAAACTGGACGACGAGGGCGATCTGGACAGCAACCACATGGGTCTGATCGTCGGCTGGGACGACGAATTCCCGGTCGAATACTTCAACGAGGCGAACCGTCCGACCTCGCCCGGCGCGTGGCTGATCAAAAACAGTTGGGGCGACGACTGGGGCGACAGCGGTTTCTACTGGATCTCCTACGAGGATTCCAACTTCCCGCTCAACGCGTTCGCCATCGAGGGCGCGGCGCCGTATGAGCCGACGGATACGCTCTACGAGCACGACTACACGGCGTTCGGCGCCGGCATCGGCGGCGCCTACGACTACGCCACCGTGTTCACGACGAAGACGGCGGGCGAGGTCCTGACCTCCGTGTGCGTGCAGACGTTCTACGCAGACACGACGCTGGAGATCGACGTCGTGACGGACGCCACGGCGCTGAACGGCTGGAGCCCGTACACCAACCGCACCGTCAAGGGTACGCTGGTCGCCGCATATCCGGGCTGGTATACGGTCGAGCTGGATACGCCGGTCACGCTCGGCGCGGCGGGCACAAGCTTCGCCGTGACAGTGCACACGGACGATTCCTCAAACTATCTGAGCTATGACGATCAGAACGTCGCCGATCCGGGTTCGCATTATTACTACACCGGCTCGGCGTGGCAGGATATCTCCAGCTATTATAACCTCTGCGTCAAGGCGGAGACGCACCGCCACGCGCCGCAGTATCAGAGCGAGATCCCCGCGACCTGCACCGAGCCGGGCAGGCTTGCCTGCTGGCTCTGCTCGTGCGGCAAATTCTTCTCCGATGAGACGGCGGCGACGGAGGTGAGCGAGAGCGATCTCGTCATCGCCGCGCAGGGGCATCTGCTGATGTACCATACGCCGCGCGATCCCGGCTGCACCGAGGCGGGCAACGTCGAATACTGGTACTGCATGGCATGCGGCAAGTACTTTGTCAGCGACGCGCAGGTCGAGGTCGACGAGGCGGACACGCAGATCGCCGCGACGGTACACACGCTGACGCATGCCGACGCGGTCGCGGCGACGTGTACGGCGCCCGGCAGCGTTGAGTTCTGGTACTGCTCGAACTGCGGGAAATACTACGCCGACGAGCAGTGCACGACCGAACTGGAAACGACCGAGGTGCCGGCGGCGGGACACAGTTATACGCAGGTCTCCGGCGTTGCGCCGACCTGTACGTCAGGCGGCTGGGGGCTGTATACCTGCTCCGTCTGCAATGACGTGCTGTATGAGGAATACGGCGCCCTCGGGCACGATATCGTCCACCACGAGGCGCAGGCGCCCTCCTGCACGGAGGTCGGCTGGGACGCCTACGACGCCTGCACCCGCTGCGACTATACGACCTACACGGAGATCGCCGCGACCGGGCACGACATGATCGTCGTGCAGCGCGTGGAGCCGACGACCGAGGCGGACGGCATGGAGATCACAAGATGCACCCACTGCGGCAAGACGGAATACACCGTGCTGCCGAAACTCCCCGCCGGTTTGCCCGGCGACGTCAACGGCGACAACAAGGTCAACATGAAGGACGTGCTGTATCTCCGGCAGGGCTTTGCCGGCGGCTACGGCGTGACGCTGGATCCGGTGATCGCCGACCTGAACCACGACGGCAGGGTCAACATGAAAGACCTGCTGGTGCTGCGGCAGTATCTCGCCGGCGGCTACGGCATCGTGCTGACGTGACAGAACAAAAAAACGCCCCTGCTTCTTCGTGAAGCAGGGGCGTTTTTTATCAGCAGTAGAAGTCGCGGATCTTTTTCGCGCGGCTGGGATGGCGCAGCTTGCGGATCGCCTTGTTTTCGATCTGGCGGATGCGCTCGCGCGTCACGCCGAAGTACTGTCCGACCTCCTCCAGCGTGTGGGTGCGGCCGTCGTTCATGCCGAACCGCATCCGCAGCACGTCCGCCTCGCGGTCGGTCAGCGTGTCCAGAATGTCGCTCAGCGCCTCGGCAAGCAGCGTATCGCTCGTCGCGTCGGCGGGACCGGGGGTGTTGTCGTCCTCGACGAACGAGCCGATTGTCGTGTCCTCCTCGTCGCCGACGGGCGTGTCGAGCGACAGCGTGTCGGCGGCGGTGCGGTTCGCCTCGATGATCTTCTCGACCGGCAGATGCAGCTCGGCGGCGACCTCTTCCATCGTCGGTTCGCGTCCCAGCTCCTGCACCAGCTTGCGGTTGCAGCGCGTCGCCTTGTTGATGACCTCGACCATGTGCACCGGCACGCGGATGGTACGCGCCTGGTCGGCGATGGCGCGGGTGATCGCCTGGCGGATCCACCACGTCGCGTAGGTGGAGAACTTGTTGCCCTTCGTGTAGTCGAACTTGTCCACCGCGCGGATCAGGCCGGTGTT
>JAFSXP010000116.1 GCA_017443965.1 Oscillospiraceae bacterium | reverse complement strand
CTGCGCATCTTTACCGAGATGCTCGCCGCGCACAAGGAAAAGGGCGAGACGACGTTCTCCGGCGCGGACGCCTTTAAGCTGTACGACACCTACGGCTTCCCGATCGACCTGACGCTGGAGATGGCGCGCGACGAGGGCTTGATCGTGGACGAGGCTGCGTTCCGTCAGCTGAGGAAAGAGCAGAAGGAGCGTGCGCGCGAGGCGCGCAAGGCGCTGGGCGACCTCGGCTGGGCGGACGTGGAATTCGGCAAGGAGATCCCCGCGACCGAGTTCGTCGGCTACGATCAGCCGAGCGTGGAGGCAAAGGTCCTCGCCATCGTCGCCGGGGGCGAACTGCGCGCCGAGATCACCTCCGGCGCGGACGCCATCGTCGTGCTGGATAAGACGGCGTTTTACGCCGAGATGGGCGGTCAGACCGGCGACACCGGCGCCGTCACGGCGCAGGGCGTGCGCTTCCGCGTGGACGGCACGCAGAAGAATAAGGGCGGCAAATTCATGCACGAGGGCGCTTTGGAGCAGGGCACGCTGAAGGTCGGCGATACCGTCACCGCGACGCCCGATCCCGACAGGCGGCAGGCGATCCGCCGCGCGCACAGCGCCACGCATCTGCTGCAATCGGCGCTGCAGGCGGTTTTGGGCGATCACGTCCACCAGGCGGGCAGTCTTGTCGAGCCGGACCGGCTGCGCTTCGACTTCACGCACTTCTCCGCGGTCACGCCGGAAGAGCGCCGCGAGATCGAAAACCGCGTCAACGGCTTCGTGCTGGCGGCGCTGCCCGTCACGACCGAGGTGCTTCCCACCGAGGAGGCGAAAAAGCGCGGCGCGACCGCGCTGTTCGGCGAAAAGTACGGCGACACCGTCCGCGTCGTCACGATGGGAGACGCGTCGATGGAACTCTGCGGCGGCACGCACGTAAAAAACACCGCCGAGGTCGGGCTTCTGCGCATCACGTCCGAAGCGTCCGTCGCCTCCGGCGTGCGGCGTATCGAGGCGGTCTGCGGCGCGGAGCTGCTCAAGCGGATGCACGCCGTCGAAGAAAAAGTCGAGGCGGCTGCGGAACTGCTCAAGACCACGCCCGCGGAACTGCTCGGCAAACTGGAGAGCCAGATCGCCGAGGCGCGCGAGCTGCGCCAGGCGATGGATAAGATGAAGGACAAGTTGCTTGCAGGCGACGTCGACCGCGTGATGTTCGGCGCGCACAGCGTCGGCGATCTGCACGTTGTCACGGCGACGCACGGCGACACGGACGCGAACGACCTGCGCAAACTGGGCGACTTTGTCCGTGACCGCGACGATAACGTCGTGGCGGTGCTGGCTTCGGTCAGCGGCGAAAAGATCACGCTGCTTGCCGTCTGCGGCAAAAACGCCGTGGCAAAGGGCGTCAGGGCGGGGGACATCATCCGCACGATCGCGCCGATCTGCGGCGGCAAGGGCGGCGGCAAGCCCGACAGCGCCATGGGCGGCGGCAGCGACGTGCTGAAACTGGACGACGCTTTGGCGGCGGTCGACGATTTCGTCGCCGGAATTGTAAAGTAAAGGAGTATACTCTATGAACGATTGTCTGTTTTGCAAGATCGCGGCGGGACAGATCCCGTCGAAGACCGTATATGAGGACGAGCAGGTCTATGCGTTTTACGACATCGACCCGCAGGCGCCGACGCATTTCCTTGTGATCCCGAAGAAGCACGTCAGCTGCCTTGACGAATGCACGGAAGAGGACGAAGCGCTTCTCGGCCACATGCTTCTGACAGCCATGAAGCTGGCGGCAGAGCAGGGGCTTGAGAACGGCTACAGGATCGTCATCAACACGGGAGACGACGGCGGACAGACCGTAAAGCACCTTCACATGCATGTGATGGGCAAGCGCAGCATGAATTGGCCTCCGGGCTAAGCTTTCAGCGTACCCAGTATCAAAAGAAAACGGCTTGTAAGGGATGATTGAATGGATAATATCTTACTGAACGATCGCCAGATCAGGACTGCCCAGCGGGGACTTCTGATCGGCGGTATTCTTGTCATGTTTACACAGATGGGAATAGCAAACAACTGCTTTTCCATCTTCATAATACCAATATGCGAAGACCTGGGATTTGCCAGAGGCCAGTTTTCCATGTGCGGAAGCTTTCTGTCCCTGGGAGCCGCGGTCGCGTCCTATTTCAGCGGGATCATATACTCCAGGCAGGGCATAGTAAGGGTCATGAAGATCTCTGCCGTAGGTCTTTCGCTGGTCTACGGAATGCAGATCATTGCGTCAAGGCTCTGGCATTTCTACCTGATCGCGTTCCTAATCGGCATCTTCAACACCTTAGGCGCAGCGATGCCGCTGTCCCTGCTTATCGCGCAGTGGTTCACCGGCAACCGCAACACGATCACCGGCGTAGTCATGATGGGCAGCGGAT